>JBEQLM010000228.1:0-3266 GCA_040325975.1 Gammaproteobacteria bacterium
GGTTTGCATTTTTCACTGGACTATCCGCCCGCAAAAGAAAACAGTGTCGCAAAAAACACCGTGTTAACACCAGAAACCAATTTAACCAACAACATAAAAATCATAAAGTAATATCATGGCTTTAATTATAGAACCCAACGATCTTGACCAACTACTAGACAAAGCCGACGTTGTTATCATCGATTTATGCAAAGCAAAACAATATGCACAGGCACATATCCCCGGCGCACATTTTATTAACTATACCGACATTGTTCGCATCGAAAAGCCTGTCATGGGTTTGTTGCCGGATTCTGAATATTTTTCGAAGCTCATTTCAAACTTAGGTATTAATGAGAACACACAGGTTATCGCCTATGACGACGAAGGTGGAGGCTGCGCTTCGCGATTCATCTGGACATTAAATGTCTTTGGTCATAACAACGCCTCTTTGCTCAATGGCGGTTTACACAGTTGGGCAAACGAAGGACACGCTCTAACTAATGAAGATACTGCTGACGCAGAAGCCAGTAACTATTCACTCAACAATACCGGACAGTACACTGTAGAAAGCAACTACATCCGACGACATCTGGACGATAAAAATATCGTTCTACTTGATGCAAGATCAATCGCCGAATTCAGTGGTGAAAAAAAAATTGCTGATAAAGGTGGGCACATTCCGGGCGCGATTCACTTTGAGTGGACCGATGCTATGGATCGCAACAACAACTTACGCTTACTGCCCGAAGGCGTTATCGAGCAACGTTTAGAACAATTGGAGGTCACAAAAGATAAAGAAGTGATTTGTTATTGTCAGTCACATCATCGCTCGGCCTTCACCTATTTAATGCTAAGACATTTGGGTTATAAAAATGTGAAAGGTTATCCTGGGTCTTGGTCGGACTGGGGCAATCAAACTGACACACCAGTTGAGTAATTAACTGGCCTCACACTTCCATCCTCACCCGTACGGATTCAGCATTAAAAACGCAATTGTTAATATTGAAATAACAGCAAGGCTGTTATTTTCTAACAAACCTGAAATAAGCAAATTTTTGCTCTACTTTTGATGGCGTAACATGTATTTCGTTTTTCTCTTCAACTAATTTAAAAGCATCGCCTAACTCAGCCTGAAGTTTTTCTGCATCGTATTGAACGATATCAAGACCACTGCACTGTGTCGGTCCACCAATGGCAAAGGCTGCGATGATGACATGTCCATTAGGCTCTAGCGCACGTTTTAATACTTCCATATAACTACGTCTATCGGATTCTTCTCTCAGAAAATGAAACACAGCACGATCATGCCAGACAGAAAACTGATGTGGCGGATTAAAACAGGTAACATCGTCATCATACCATTCAACATTGTTTGCCTTATCCCCTAACCTGTCTTTGGCACAAGCCAGAGCATTAGCAGAAATATCCAATACGCTCACATTTGTATAACCGTCATCGCAGAGATGGTCGACCAACACAGAAGCGCCACCGCCGACATCGATAATAGGCGCATCGACAGCAGCTTGAGTATTAGCGATAAGCTGTAATGACAAAACAGGCTTAGACACATACCAGCCTACTTCAAGAGGAGACTTATTTTTATAAACATTTTCCCAGTGTTCTTTTCTATCAGACATATCTTTAATCTTTAGTTTTTGCGTAGGAAATATAGAATTCTATAATTACAACTTATTCTGACCAGGCATGGATTTAATATAAACATCCTGCTTGGCATACGGAATTTCAATATTAAATTCCTGAAACTTTTTATAGATCGAGCTATTAAGAGCATCGATCACGCGCCCCTGTAAAGAAGGATCTTCAATCCAGCACAATAGCTCAAAATCTAGACTGGATGCACCGAACTGACGAAAACGTATTCGTGGTTCAGGGTCGTTACAGACACTTTCTTCTTCGCTAGCCACATCCATCAGAATAGTTTTGACTTCATCAATGTCTGTGCCGTAAGCCACTCCTACTTTAGTACGAATACGGTATTTTTTATATGGTCCACCCGACTCATTACTGATCTTGCTGTTACCCATAATCGAATTAGGAATTGTCACTTCGACATCATCACGAGTTAAAATTCGAGTGCTGCGAATACCTATATGAGTAACCTCACCTCGCTCACCACTATCCAGCACAATAAAGTCACCAATCTTATAGGGCGCGTCTGCCAGAATAAAAACACCAGAAAATAAATTCGCTAGGGTATCCTTCGAAGCAAAGCCGATAGCGATACCCAAAATACCCGCTGAGGCCAACCACGCCGTCATGTCGATATTCCAGACAAAGAAAACAAAATACAGCGATAGTGCAACGATAATCATCATTGCCAGATTTTCAAACAACGGCAAAGTCTGCGAATGAATCAGAGTGAATTTGTTTTTTTGTTCACTGCTTACGCGAATCAGCAAACGGGATAAGCGCATGGTCAGGACTGTCCAGAGTATAACTGCGACCGTCTCAAACATTGCAACAACAACGACTTCAACACTGACAGGAAAAATTAATTTTGCAGCAATGACAGTGGCAATAATAATTATGCTATAAAAAACCGGCGTCCGAAGGAATCGAATAATCTGATCATCCAGCCTGCTTTGTGACTTGCTAGCAAACCGATGAAGAATAGTTCCCAGAAATAGATTAATCAGCTTGCCAATAATATAAGCAGTAATAAGAATGCCCGCTGCTTGCAGGTAAACATTCTCACCAAATAAGGTCAGATAGGGTTTAATTTGATCGATATTTGATTCAGACGACACGATGGACTCCGTTGGATGTAATGCGCCAATGTTAACTCATTAATCGTCTGACGTGGACACGTGTGAACTTCGGCCTGTATCTTATTCAAGCAAAGGCGTAAAAAATCCAGCTGCAAATTCCACCGCTTCATCTAGTGCAAAAACCTGCCGGTGTTCTTTATCTTCATCAAACCAGTGATTGGCAACCGACTCACCTTTGAGATAAATCATTTCTGTACACAGACTATCTGCGCAGCAACTATTAGCAAACGCCGCATTCCAGTTGATGGAAAAATAAACATCCTGAACATCGTCAGCATTCAGAATTTCTAAACCTTTTTGCATGATCACAACAGGCTCACCCGTCATATGGCATACAGAATTGATTTCAAGTTCAACACCATACATCGGACTGATGGCCAAAGAGTCAAGCGCACACATGCTATGAACTAGGTGACCGTTAACACTGACCTTATGTCCACGTTTTTCCATGGTGAAAGGATAAGCACCAATTGGCTCCCCCCTGCCATCAAAAAC
>JBEQLM010000229.1:0-3258 GCA_040325975.1 Gammaproteobacteria bacterium
AAACCAGCCGGATTTAATCCTGCTGGATATTATGTTACCCGGAAAAGATGGTTTAACGCTGTGTCGTGAAATTCGGAAAATCTCTAATCTGCCCATCATTTTTATTACTGCACGAGTAGAAGAGATCGATCGTTTGTTGGGACTTGAGCTTGGAGCCGATGACTATATCTGTAAACCATTTAGTCTCAGAGAAGTTGTTGCGCGGGTAAAAACAGTGCTCAGGCGTTTTTCTCCACAGCCAGTTGGGAATTCAAATCTAAGACTCGATGAAACTACCTATAAAGTTCACTATCAGGGCCAGGCACTGGAACTGACAGCGGTTGAATTTCAGTTGTTTAAGGTGATGTATGCTCGGCCAGGACAGATATTTTCACGCCAGCAATTAATGGATTCGATTTATAACGATCATCGCATTGTTAGTACACGCACTATTGATAGTCATATCAAAAAGCTGCGCAAAAAATTTCATCAGGTCAATGATCAGGAAGATATCATCTATTCCGTTTATGGGGTGGGTTATAAGTATGAGCCATCAGCCTGAATATAACCGTCTGAATAGAACAGCCTGAATTGCCAACTGGTTCACAGTTTAAACAACACTTCGTACTATCCCTATTTCTTGCACATTGCTTGCAATATTCATTTGCATACTTATCTCACACATCGAGAAGAGGGTAGACTAATGAAAAATTATTCGAAGAATTCCATATTTATAAATAGTAGATTTCTATTTTATTCATTTCCGCTCTTGCTCTTAAGCGGTTGTCTACCAGCAGAGGATGTTCTCACTACTAACATGGACACAACAACGGCTGCGGTTGCAGGCATAAACGCGGTTGTCAGTATGCAGGCGCTTGGGGAAAAACTTTATTTTGATGAGAATCTCTCCAGTCCAGTTGGCCAATCCTGTGCCAGTTGTCATTTGCCTGAGGCGGGTTTTGCCGATCCTGACAGTCACTTTCCTGTCTCCGAAGGCGTTATCAGTGGACGTTTTGGCAATCGCAATACACCGACAGCTAGTTATGCAGCGGCCATACCCGAATTACAATTTGATATTCTTCGTAACCGTTTTCTGGGCGGGCAGTTTCTCGATGGTCGAGCCAATACACTGGAAGAACAGGCGCAGGGGCCTTTTTTGAATCCGCTGGAAATGAATAATACTAAGCAGGGTGTGATAGAGGCGGTAAGACTTTCAAACTACGCCAGTGATTTTGAAATTGTATTTGGTCAAGACTCACTGGATGATGTTGATTCTGCTTATGAAGAAATTGCACAGGCCATTGCTGAATTTGAACGCACTGAACTATTTTCACCGTTTAGCGCCAAGCTTGATGCCGTTCAGGCCAGGACGGCTGTCTTTACTCAGGCAGAGCAACGGGGATTGAATTTATTTACGGGTAAGGCCGATTGTGGTCGCTGTCATGGCCTGACTAATACTCAATCTGTGCTGACTGATTTTTCTTATCATAATTTGGGTGTACAGGCGAATATCAATAACCCGTTTTACAGTCTTGATAGCAGCTTAAATTCAGATGGTAATGCCTTTGTCGATTTAGGTTTGGGCGCAGTGCTTAACGATGCAAGAGAAAACGGAAAATTTAGAGTGCCTACATTACGTAATGTCGCGATAACCGCACCTTATATGCACAATGGTGTTTTTGATAGCTTGCAGCAGGTTATTGATTTTTATAACAGCCGTGATACCAATCCAGACCAACCGCCTGCCGAAGTTGATGTTAATAAAGATAGAGGAATCGGTGACCTGAGATTAACGCAGGGCGAAATAGATGATCTGATTGCCTTTCTCAATACCTTCACCGATGGTTATAACCAGTAATTTACAGAAATACTACAGATTTACTTTTTACTTGCACATTGTTTGCAAATTCTTTGTGTAGTCTTTTAACCATGCAATGCGAAATTGATTTGCAATGCTATTATTTATAACAAGAGGAAACGACGATGAACAAGAGCCTACTATTTATTTTACTTGGTGTGATTACCTTACCCGTTTTGGCTAATCCCGATAATAGCGGAATGGCAGATAAAAATGGTGAGAGTCCTCAGGAATCAAACCGACAGCAGAAAAAAGATCCAGAGAAACGTATGACCAGGATGCTTTCCCTGAGAGACGATCAGGTGGAGGCGGTGATGAAAGTTCTGAAAGCAACGCATGAGAAACGTCAATCATTGCGTAGTGCGGGCCGTGAGCAACACAAAGCGCTTCATGAACAGACTTTGCAGCAGCTTAAACCACTTCTGGATGAAGATCAGATGGCTCGCTTTGTTAGTTTCACAGAGCGTATGAAAAAGAAGCATCAGCAGCGTATGGGACAGGGAGGCAATGATGGTGATGATGCAAGAGGTAGGAGGTAAATAGCATATTGAGCTTTTTGCAAAATTACAGAAGCCTGCACATCTGTATGGTTTACTAATAATCATCGAGCAGATGTGAAGGCTTTGTTAGCCGAAGAGAAATTTTCTGCTTTTGAAAAAGCCAGGTGGATGCGGCGTAAGCTGCATCGGCCTAAGTCCAGGAAAATGTATGAATAAATCCTTATTTCTTACACAATGTGTATGGGATTGTTCTATATGATTTAGTCAGTAACATTTAAACAATAAGGAGCTCCTAATGAATAATAATTTTTTGATAACTTTTAAAAAACAATCTGGTGCTCTTTTATCACTGGTTTTATTATCGACAAGTCTGCTCAGCGGTTGTGGTGAAAGTGTCACTACAGATTCTTCAATCACTACCACTACTGATACAACCCCCGATGCGTTCACCTTTGTTGATCAAACGGACGTGGCGCTTAGTACAGTAATCGAATCAGCGACCATTACTATTACGGGAATTGATTCCGCCAGTGCGATCAGTATAAGTGGCGGCGAATACAGTATTGATAGCGGTGCCTTCACAAATCTACCAGGCACTGTCAGCAACGGTCAAACAGTGAAAGTAAACCATCTTAGCTCAGCGACTAATGCAACCACCGTCGATACAACTCTTACCATAGGTGGTGTCAGTGATATCTTTAGTACCACAACCGTGGCTGCAGTAGACACAACCCCAGATGCCTTCAGTTTTGTTGATCAAACGGGCGTGGCGTTAAGTACGCTCACCGAGTCAGCCGCTATTACTGTGAGTGGAATAACTGCCGCCAGTAATATTACGGTGAGTAGTGGTGAGTACAGTATTAATAGTGGTGCGTATACGAGTGCTGCTAGTACCGTTACTAATGGTCAAACAGTTTCACT
>JBEQLM010000022.1:0-13668 GCA_040325975.1 Gammaproteobacteria bacterium
CGGGTTTGCGTCTGGGTATGTTGGCGGGTGCGCCTGCTTTGATTCAGGAAGTCGACAAAGTGCGCCTGCCTTACAATATTAATGTGCTGACTCAGCAGGCTGCGTGTTCTGCCTTGCAGCACGTGTCTGTGCTGGATGAACAGGCGGCTTTGATTAGAGAGCAGCGTGAGGTCATGTTAAAGGCATTAGCGGCGATGGCAGCGGTGGAAGTGTTTCCCAGTCGTGCTAACTTCATCCTGTTCAGATTATCTGGCTGCGATGCAGGAATGGTGTTCGAATCAATTCGTGACGATGGCATCCTGATTAAAAACATGAATGCTCAAACCGGTGCACTTAAAAATTGTCTGCGTGTCACCGTCGGCAAGCCGGAAGAAAATGTCGCGTTTCTTATAGCGTTAGAAAAAGCGCTGGTAGCCTAGTTTCTACTGGGTTTGTTCCTGACTCATCATCGGCCGCTGCCCGAGTACGGCTTTAACCATGAAACTCTGTCGCTGACGTAGTCCCTGTATTTCAAAGGTGTCTCCTGGTCGACCAGCAGCGACGATGTTGAGTACGTCCTGAGCGGACTCAATAATCTGTCCATTCATATGAGTGATGATGTCACCGGGTTTTAGACCGGCTTTATCACCGGGGCCCTGTGCATCGACATCGGTGACCAGGATGCCGGTGATGTCCGTGAGTCCCAGTTTGATAAGAATCGGTGGTGTTAATGCCTGTCCGCCAACACCCAGCCAGCCTCTAACCACGTAACCATGCTGGACTATCTGGCCTAGAACATCGATGGCCAGGTCTATCGGGATGGCAAAGCCGATGCCGTTGAAGACACCGGTTTTGGTAAATATTAATGAATTGATGCCAACAAGCTCACCCTTATCATTGATCAAGGCGCCGCCCGAGTTGCCAGGATTGATGGCGGCATCGGTTTGCAGGAAATTTTCGTAGGTGTTGGCGCTGACCTGAGTGCGACCGGTGGCACTGATGATGCCCTGTGTTACGGTCTGACCTATTTCAAAGGGGTAGCCGATGGCCAGGGCAATATCACCAATTCTAAGCTGGCTGGCATTGGCAATTTGAGCTTGAGGCAGATTGTTAAGATCAATTTTTAAAATAGCCAAATCAGTTTCCGGGTCGTCACCGATGAGGCGGGCGATAGTTTTGCGGCCATCATTCAATGTGATTTGAATACTTTCAGCACCCTTGATGACGTGGTAATTAGTCGCGACATAGCCGCGGGCATCGAGGATAACGCCGGAGCCAGAGCTGATGCTGGTTTTAAACTGAGGTGTGTGCGGTGAGTTCTGACCGAGGAACTTTTCCAGTGTTTGTTCTTTGGCACTGAGGTCCGATTTTTTCTTTAGCCTGGCGACCTGAATACTGACTACTGCGGGTGCAGCACGAGATACTGCCTGTGAAAAACCCGTGTTTAACGGCTGGCTGACAGAATTCTGATTTTTGTCTGGCAGGGAGAGCTGAATAGTGCCCTGTTGCAATAAAAATATCAGGCTCAGGAAAAGCCCCAATAGTCCCCAATTGAGAAAGTAGCTAAAAATTGTCTTTTTATTTGTCATTGGAGTTGATCTATCTCATTGTTTCTATTACTTGTATCATAAAAAACTTGGCTGCAAGAGCTACATAAGCTAAGCTACCGCGGCTTTGTGACGGGTCTGTTTCCATTCTGGACTCTTTACACGTTCTGATTGTATGTCACTTTTGAGCTGATTCAATGCTAAAAGTACAACAATAGCCTAATTTAATAATGCGGAGATTTATAAATGTCTACCGATACTGTAGATAAGGGTAAACGCCGATTCCTGGTCGCCTCCACCTCTGTTGTGGGTGCTGTAGGTGCTGGTTTTGTTGCCGTTCCTTTTTTGTCTTCATGGATGCCCAGCGAGCGAGCTAAAAATGCCGGTGCGCCTATAGAAGCTGATATCAGTCGCCTTGAAGAAGGTCGTATGTTGACAGTGGAATGGCAGAGTAAGCCAGTCTGGATTGTTCGACGTTCTGAAAAAACACTGGCTGATCTAGAAACAAATAACGCGACTCTGAAAGATCCGGCTTCGGATAATATTGGTCAGCAGCCTGAGTATGCTAAAAGCCAGCAGCGTTCGCGTAAACCAGAAATTCTTATACTGGTTGGTATTTGTACTCATCTGGGTTGTTCGCCAACTTTCCGTCCGGACATTGCGCCGGCTGATTTGGGTGAAAACTGGTTGGGTGGTTTCTTCTGTCCTTGTCATAGTTCGAAATTTGATATGGCTGGTCGTGTATTCCAGGGTGTACCTGCACCGACCAATTTGGTCGTTCCACCACACTATTATGTAAGCGACAACACTATTTTAATTGGTGAAGATGGGGAGGCCGCATAATGGGTAATCTACTAGGTTGGATTGATGATCGTTTCCCATTGAGCAAAATGTGGAACGAGCATCTGGCTGAATATTACGCGCCAAAAAACTTTAATTTCTGGTACTTTTTTGGTTCATTGGCGCTGTTGGTGCTGGTGATTCAGATTGTTTCCGGTATTTTCCTGACCATGCATTACAAGCCTGATGGTGAGCTGGCGTTTGCCTCTGTTGAATACATCATGCGTGATGTGCCTTACGGCTGGTTAATTCGTTACATTCACTCAACGGGTGCAACTGCATTCTTCATTGTGGTGTATCTGCATATGTTCCGTGGTTTGATGTACGGTTCATACAAAAAACCACGTGAGTTGATCTGGCTGTTTGGTATGTTCATTTATCTGGCATTGATGGCTGAAGCTTTCATGGGCTATTTGTTGCCCTGGGGTCAAATGTCTTACTGGGGTGCGCAGGTAATTATCTCATTGTTCAGTGCTATTCCAGTGATTGGTGATGACCTGACTTTGTGGATTCGTGGTGACTTTGTTATCTCTGACGCAACCCTGAACCGTTTCTTTGCCTTGCACGTAATTGCGCTGCCATTTGTCATTGTATTTCTGGTAGTTGCACATGTTCTTGCCTTGCACGAAGTGGGTTCTAATAATCCTGATGGCGTTGAAATCAAGAAGAACAAAGACCCGGTCACGCATATCCCTCTAGACGGTATTCCTTTCCACCCTTATTACTCGGTGAAAGATATCGTCGGTGTTGTGGTGTTCCTGTTCTTCTTCAGTGTGGTGATGTTCTACTTCCCTGATGGCGGCGGTTACTTCCTCGAGCATGCCAACTTTATTGCTTCAGATCCTTTGAAGACACCTGAGCATATTGCACCAGTTTGGTATTTCACACCGTTCTACGCTATTTTGCGTGCGGTGCCTGATAAGTTGATGGGTGTTGGCGCGATGGGTGCAGCCATAGTTGTGCTGTTCTTCCTGCCGTGGATCGATCGCTGCAAGGTGAAATCAATTCGCTACCGTGCAGCTATCTATAAAGTTAATCTGGTTACATTCGCAGTGACTTTTGTTGTTCTGGGCTGGTTAGCTATGCAACCAGTAACCAATACCATCACAATTTTGTCGCAGCTGTTTACGTTCCTGTACTTTGCGTTCTTTGTAGTGCTTTACGTAACTTCGAAAAATGAGAATACAAAACCTGTACCGGATAGGGTGACATCATGAAAAAATATATCCTGATATTATTATTGGCTATTTTTCCAGCAACATCGTTTGCATCCAGTGGTGTCCATCTCGATACTGCGCCGATTGATATTTACGACAAAGATTCAATCAAACGTGGTGCAAAAAGTTTTGCTGATTATTGCTTTAGTTGTCATTCAGCAAAATTCATGCGCTTTAATCGCATTGCCAAAGATACTGGCATGAGCGAAGAAGAAGTGCGTGAGATGATGATCTTTACCCGTAATAAAAAAGGTAAGGCAACCAAAATTGGTGACCTGATGACGGTTTCCATGACTGAAGATTATGCCAAGAGTACTTTTGGTATTGCGGTGCCTGATCTTTCTTTGACAGCGCGTGCACGCGGTGCAGATTGGTTGTACACGTATTTACGTACTTTTTATGCTGATGCCTATCGTCCAACGGGTATGAATAATATCGCTTTCCCTGACGTGGGCATGCCACACGTACTTTGGGAGCTGCAAGGTATTCAAAAACCTGTTTATGTAACAGAAGACCATAATGGTGTAGCTGTTGAGCGCATTGAAGGTTTTGAAACTGTGCAAGCAGGTTCAATGACTACCGAAGAGTACGATGCTTTTGTTGCTGATCTGGTTAACTTCATGGTGTATGTGGCAGAACCTGTGCAAACAGAGCGCAGAGATCTGGGCGTATACGTGCTGATATTTTTGGCTATCTTCTTTGTTTTTGCCTACTTGCTGAAGAAAGAGTACTGGAAAGACATTCACTAAACACAAGTTTAAGTGAATAAATAAATCAACCTTAAGGCTGAATAAATGAATTTGTATACAACAGGCACGTCGATTGAATGTCATAGAACACGTATTGTTCTTGCTGAAAAGGAGATTGCACACGAAACAGTGGAAGTTGATCTGAAGAAATTGCCTGAGGATTTGATTGACCTAAATCCTTATTGCAGTGTGCCGACTCTGGTTGATCGTGACCTGGTGCTATATAACGCACGCGTTATCATGGAGTATCTGGAAGAGCGTTTTCCTCATCCGCCGTTGATGCCGGTAGGTCCTGTGGCTCGTGCTCAGTCAAGACTGGCTTTGTTCCGGGTTGAGAATGACTGGTATCCTTTGGTCGATATTATTGAGACCAAGGGTGAGAAGGCTGCGGTCAAAGCGCGAAAAGAATTGACCGAGAGCATTGTCTCTACGACAGAAATCTTTTCGGTGATGCCGTTCTTCCTGAGCGAATGTTTTACCATGGTGGATGCCAGCATCGCGCCGATTTTATGGCGTTTACCGCATTACGGTATCGAGCTACCCAAGTCAGCTAAAGATATTCAAGACTACGCAGATCGTATTTTTGAAAGAGAAGGCTTCCAGCTGAGCTTGACTGAATCAGAGAGAGAACTACGACTCTAAGGTCTGCACAAGGCTGAGTTTGGTCCGCCTTGTAGTAACAATCTTAACTATCTATAGATTCCATTGAATTGGTATGTTATTTTGAAACGCGGGTTTCAGAGTTTTTTTGTCGAATAAATTAACTGCCATTTTGATCTATGACTTCTAGCCGTCCCTATCTTATTCGTGCCATGTATCAATGGATTGTTGATAATGGCATGACGCCTCATTTATTGGCCAATGCTTCAGTGGATGGCTGTATGGTTCCTGATGCTTATATTCAGGACGGAAAGATTGTCCTGAATATCGCGCCTATGGCAATCGGTGGCCTGGTGCTGGGTGATGAGGAAGTTACCTTTGGTGCCCGTTTCAACGGGGTTTCTGAAACGATTTATGTGCCAATCAATGCGGTAGAAGCCATCTACGCGCGAGAAAATGGACAGGGCATGATGTTCTCAGATGATGACGAATCATTGCCAGAAATAGGCTCGAAAAAATTCTCGGATGAAGATGACTCTGATCCAGAGCCCGATCCAGATAAACCCAGGCCTACCTTGCGCGTGGTGAAATAAAGTTCATTTCTTCGTTTGCTGACTACGCTGCCATCACATAAATCTGAGTTTTATACAGTAGACACTGTGATTTTTATTCTAAGTCTCGATATCGTATTTCTGTATCCATCGCCATAGAGTGCTGCGGTTTATTCCCAGCATCTTCGCTGCCTCAGCTTTATTACCATTGACCATCTGTAATGTCGATTCTATTTCTCTGGCATGTTGTGTTTCATCACTGCCGGTGTTGTCAGCGCCTCTATTACCTTTGTTGCAATGATCGCGTATGTCCTGGGGCAGGCTTTCAGCTTTGACCTGACCGTCGATTGCGCAGATTAAGCCATGCTCAACAGCATTTTCCAGTTCACGCACATTACCGGGCCAGTGGTAGTCCATCATCATGCGGGTGGCTTCGTTGCTGCAGGTAATATTGTCGGGATAACCTCTGGCCACCAGTTGGCTACAGAAATGTTTGGATAATAGTGAAATATCACCAGGTCGCTCTTTTAGTGAAGGTATAGTGATGGGAATAACTGCCAGACGATAAAATAGATCGGCACGAAATTTACCCTTATCGACCATCTGTCTAAGATTTTTGTTCGAGGCGGCAATAATTCGAACATCAACGCGTACAGGTTCGTCTGATCCTACCATTTCAAATTCCTGATCTTGAATGGCTCGCAGCAATTTAGCCTGAAGATGTAAAGGTATCTCGCCAACTTCATCAAGAAATAATGTGCCTTTATGCGCGCTCTGAAATCGCCCGGGACGATCTTTACTGGCACCGGTAAATGCGCCTTTGATATGACCAAATAATTCAGACTCGATCAGTGTTTCTGGTATTGCGGCGCAGTTCACTTCGACAAAAGCTTCTTTGGCGCGATTACTTTGTGTGTGAATCATGCGGCCAAGCTGAGTTTTGCCTGTACCAGACTCGCCTTGTAGCAAGATAAAGGCATTAGTAGGCGCGATTTGATAAATGCGGTCGATGATCTCCAGCATGGTCGGATCCTGGCTGCTCATCTGTTTACCCATGGGATTTAATACTGCTTCCATGTGGCGGGTATCGGTGCGGTCCCTCAATAATATCAGGCGATTTTTTTCCTTTTGATCTGGGCTGGTGATCAGTCGGCTTATAATTTCTACCAGTCGATTGCTGCCGTCATGATGAAATTGCTGTTCAAAACTAATGAAGTTATCGCTGGGTTTGCCTGCGGCATCTGTTTCACCGGCATCGATGGCGGCGCGTAATATGGCTTTCTGTAAATTAAACTTGCCGATATCGTGCAATTTATTAATGGTTTTATTGCTGTCTATGCCGAGTAATTTAAAAACTGCCGGGTTGTGGTACAGCACATTACTTAAATTATCGGTGACTATCACTCCTTCATCGATGAAGGAAACGATGTTTTCAAGTATTGGCGTAAAATTAAGTTCACCGGAATGCATAAGTGTACCTTTAGTAAAGTGAAGTGAAGCGTCTCTCTTTGTAGTGTTGCAATTATTGCAGTGTTGCGCAACAATGTCTCGCGCGAAATATCCTTAGTTATTGTCGTGTATTCATTAACTTAGCGATATTAGTTAATGAATATATTGTTGCATAATGAAACAGTGATGTTCTGTGTATTGTTTTAAATCAACGACTTATCAGTTGGCACGTGTCTTGCTATTGTTTTATAGTTGTTTTTATTTTTATAGGGGAATCAAAATGTTTGAAGAAGATTGGATGAAAAAATTTCAGCAAGCCTGGAATGCTGAGCCAGGTCTGGCTGATGCACTACAACAAATTAATTTTAATTCTGTGATCGCTTATGGATTTAGCGGTGCCGATAAACCTGTCGGTATTCTTACTGTGGAAAATGGTCAGGCGGTTTCAGCTGGTGCATATAATGGCGAAACCGTTAACTGGGATCTGCGTGCCTCTGATGAGCATTGGGTGAAATGGGCGAAAAAGCCACCAGGTATGATGGGTCTGGGCGTAGCGTATACCACCGGTAAGTTAAAGTTTCTGGTCGGTGATTATGGCGCTATGATTAAAGATCCGCGTATGGCAGGGCCATTTATCAAAAGTTTTGCTGTAATGGCAAAAATCTAGATACAGTCTTTAAATATCAGTCTCTTTAAGTTTTATGGGGAAAGCAGTAATGCTTAACATGCAGTGGATTACTATGCGGCCAGCAGCGAGCCTTCGTTTGTTGTTCGTTATATCGTTAACAACGTCTTTTCAGTTACAGGCCGAGAGTGGTTCTTATCGATCGGATGATAATAATCAGTCGAAAAATAGACCCAGTAAAGTGTATTTTTCAGCTGAAAAACGCGATTTACGGCATGAGACCTCCATAGTCACAGTGAGCAGCGCGAAAAAAGGCGCACATGTTGTATTAGGTGGCACAGTCAAGCCATATAGAGAAGTGACATTAACCGCGCAGGCAGCAGGGCGGATAGAGTTTCTTGCTGGTAGTGAAGGCGACTGGTTTGACGAAGGCAGGGTGTTAGTAGCGATTGATGATGACGATGTGCTAGCACAACGGAATCAGGCCATGGCTGATCTTTATGGGCAAACGTCGTCACTACAAAATGCGAATGCTCAATACTCGAAAGAATTTTGGGCTCCACAGGCATTGCAGCAGCAGACCGCACCCAGCATGGGCTTTTTTCCATCGATGTTTGAGAGGTTTATGGGCGGCGGAGGCTCGGGTGGCAATTCATACAATGGCATAAATCCATGGGTAGTACGTGATGTCGATTTGTATTCACAGGGAACTAATGTCAATAAAGCAAAAAGTGGTATCTATGGAGCCCGTTCACGCGTTGAGGAAATAGATGCGCGCCTGCGTGATACGCGCTCTATTTCTCCCTTTGAAGGAGTGGTGGTGAAAAAACTCGCAGAAGTTGGCGATACTGTTCAGCCTGGACAGGCATTATTACAGTTTGCCGATACACGTTTTTTACAGCTCAAGGTTGATGTGCCTGCTAGATTAGTTTCAGCGCTCAGTGAAGATATGATTGTGCCGGCGAAACTGGATGTGGGTGATACCTATGTCGATGTACGCGTAGCACAAATATTTCCGATGGCCGATTCACAGCGACACACTGTCATTGTGAAATTTGATTTGCCGTCAGGTGTGCCTGGTGGTCCGGGCATGTATGCGGAAGTGATGATTCCAGATGTGAATACACCAATTACCGATATGCCTATTATTCCTGCATCAGCAATTGTCAGACGAGGTAGCTTGCCTGCGGTGTTTGTGCTTAATCGCGACGGTCGTGCTGAGATGCGTTTGGTGCGACTGGGTGATGAAGTCGATGGAGAAAATGTCGCTGTATTATCGGGTGTGCGCCCTGGTGAGCAAATCTTTGCTTCACCACCTTCGGGCATTAGGTCTGGCTGGTCTCCTGATTTGTCCAAATAAAGATCATTTCACGCAAACTGTTTTTTCAAATCTGGCTGAATAAAAATGTCGAATGAAATAAAAGAAAATAATGAGCAGGATGATGACCTGCAACTAGATGAAGCAAATCTTGGCATTGCTGGTCGTATTGCCCGTCAATTTATTAATTCACCGGTCACACCTTTATTGATGTTTGCTTTTCTAGGTATTGGTGTGTTGGGTCTTTTGTTTACACCTCGACAGGAAGATCCTCAGATATCTGTACCAATGGTAGATGTGTTTTTTCAATATCCCGGTGCTTCAGCAGAGCAGGTGGCGAGTCTTGCGGTTAATCCGCTTGAACGCATGATCAGTGAAATTCCCGGTATTCGCCATGTTTATTCTGCTAGCGCTCGTGGTCAGGGCATGGTGACAGCACAATTTATAGTGGGCGAAGACTTTGGTGAATCAATAGTAAAGGTTCACGATAAGTTACAGTCTAATCTCGATAATATTCCGCCGGGTGTCTCGATGCCTTTGGTTAAACCGGTGGGCACTGATGATGTTCCAGTGGTGACGGTAACATTATGGTCAGAAGATCCTGGCATCGATGACTCAATACTTCGTACGCTGGCCCTGGATGTTTTACAGCGACTTGAAGAAGTACCTAATTCGGGTAAAGGTTTTGTTGTCGGCGGACGAGCTGAGCAGATACGTGTGGAGGTGTCGCCTGAACGTTTGAGCGGTTTTGGTATCAGCATAGAAGACGTTGGCAATACGATTAAAACCGCTAATGCTGAACAATCTGCGGGTCATGTTGAAGGTAATAATAATAGTTTTAATGTTTATACCGGAGCATTTCTAAAAAGCGCTCAGGATATTTCTAATTTAGTCGTGGCAATACGAAAAGATTCGCCTGTTTATGTCAGAGATGTGGCCTGGGTTTATCAGGCGCCGGAAGAAACAAAAACTATGGCAGCCTTTTCAACTGGACCCGCACATGATGGCAGTACGCCAGAGACAGTCGATTCGCCTGCGGTGACCATTGCGGTGGCAAAAAAGATTGGTAGTAATGGTGTCAGTGTTGCCAATAATTTACTGGGGAAACTGGAATCACTAAAAGGCCATCTTATCCCTGATAATGTTCAGGTCAGTATTACGCGAAATTACGGAAAGTCTGCAAACGATAAGGTTAATGAGTTGTTGATTGCGTTATTCGAAGCGACACTTGCAGTCAGTGTGTTGTGTTTGTTTGGTCTAGGGCTGCGTGCTGCATCCGTCGTTATTTTTATTATCCCGTTGGTTATTTTGATGACAGTATGGTCAGCGTGGTTTCTTGATTACACCATTGATCGCGTTAGTCTTTTTGCCATGGTCTTTACCATTGGTATTCTGGTCGATGATGCCACGGTTGTCGTCGAAAATATTTTCAGGCGATGGTTAAAAGCAGGCAAAACGACCACTAACATTGCTATTGATGCAGTACGTGAAGTCGGCAATCCAACTATATTGGCAACGCTCGCAATTGTATCTGCATTATTGGCGATGGGCTTTGTTAGTGGTTTGATGGGGCCTTACATGCGACCTATCCCTGTGCTGGGTTCAGCTGCCATGTTGCTTTCATTGTTTGCAGCATTTATTTTTGTCCCATGGTTTGCGATGCGAGTTCGTCCACAATTAGGTGCGTTGAAAAAAGCAGAAAAACGTGAAGAAAAGGTAACTGCGTTGATCGGTAAATTCTATGACCCTTGTATGAGACCGTTGTGTCATAACAGGAGAAATGGTTTGATATTCCTGTTTATTCTGATTGCTGCAACGTTACTCGCCTGTTCATTATTTTATACGCAGGCAGTTACCGTGAAGATGCTGCCGTTTGATAATAAACCTGAATTTAATGTAGTGGTGAATATGCCAGATGGCACTGCGATGCCGGTGACTGCCAATGTAACAACACAGCTCGCAGCAAAACTTCGTGAATTACCCGAAGTCACATCACTGCAAACATATGTAGGTACAGCTTCACCATTTAATTTCAACGGTATGGTTCGTCATTACTATTTAAGGCAGGAGCCGTGGCAAGCTGATATTCAAATTATGTTATTAGATAAGAATGATCGTGAACGTGCCAGTCATGAAATCGCCGTTAACGCGCGTGAGTTGATAACAGATCTGGCACATGAACTGGGTGCGGACATTCAGGTTATTGAAATGCCGCCTGGGCCTCCGGTTTTACAAACAGTGGTGGCTGAAATATATGGTCCTGATGCAGAAACACGTCGTCAGGTTGCCAGAGATATGACGGGTATATTTAAAGAGACCGAAGGCATTGTTGATGTCGATAACTATATGGCAACGGCGCATGATTATTGGCGATTTGAGGTGGATACAGAAAAAGCCGTGCGCCGTGGTATTTCTGTCGATGCCATTAATCGTAATCTGTCTATGGTTATGGGCGGTTATAAACTGGGTGACGTGAAAAAAGGTGTCGTGCTAGAGCCTACTTATATTGTCATTCAGGCACCTATGGGGGTTCGTTCACAAATTAACCGCCTGGGTAATTTGCCTATTACTGGAACGAATGGCGAAACCGTACCACTGTCTGAACTGGGTAGTTTTATAAAGGAAAGAGAAGATCATCTTGTTTATCACAAAGATTTGCGTGCTGTGGAATACGTCACCGGAGAAATGCAAGGACGACTTGGTGCGCCTATCTATGGCATGTTTGATGTGGAAGATATTCTAGAAAATTATGTTACGCCAGATGGTGTCACCATGAGCGGTATGCCCATGGGTTTGTTAGGGCCACCGGATGATAGTTTCGAAAGTGGTTTTGAATGGGGCGGTGAATGGACCGTGACCTATGAAACATTCAGAGATATGGGCGGTGCCTTCATGGCTGCCATGTTGTTAATTTATGGTTTGATCGTTTGGGAGTTCAAGAATTTTACTCTCGGTGGTTTGATCATGGCTCCGATTCCTTTAACGCTGATTGGTATCATTCCTGGTCATTGGATTGCTGATGCAGAATTTACCGCAACTTCCATGATTGGATTTATTGCGCTGGCCGGGATCGTGGTGCGAAATTCGATTTTACTGGTTGAGTTCGTCAAACATGAAGTTGCCAATGGTGTAGACATTAGAGAGGCCGTTGTACTTGCGGGTAAAGCACGTATACGTCCCATATTGATAACAGCACTGACGTTGATGGCGGGTGCTTACATGATTCTTGATGATTTGATTTTCAAGGGCATGGCCGTTAGCTTGTTATATGGTGCTGGAGTAGCAACTGTATTGACACTGGTGGTGATACCGATGGGCTGCATTAGTGTTAGTAATCAGTTTTATGCGTTAGCAGGTATCAGTGAATGCCCAACTAAAGTTGAGGCACCGGTAGCAGATGTTTATAAGTTACCGTTATGGATGAGGGTGTGGAGTGCGCTGATTAATTCAGCAATGTGGCTTTTTTATATTGTCCGCATGCTCATCATGATGGCGCGTATGGGAATACAAAGCCTGGCTGATCGCTTTGCCAGTGATTCGGATAACTCTGGCCCAGAATCTCCAGGTGGTGGCTCAGGGCCGGCAGGCAATAATCCGCCACCCGCGCCTTCACCGACTAAACCTTCAGACAGTGCCAGCAGTGTTGACTCTGGGTTAGAAAAAAATAATGGGCAGAAACCGGCAGAGAATGACGTTGTTGAGCCAAAGACAACTGACAGTTCTGTCTCAAAAACCAAAGTTAAAAAGAAAGTTGCGCCACGAAAAAAAGTGAAAGCAGTGAGTAATAAATCTGCACCAGTAAAAAAGGCAGAGACTAAGACGAAAACTACTGCAGCGAGTAAAAAGAAAGCTTCAGTAACGAAAAAAAGACGCGGTATTCGATTGAATCCTGGTTTGGAAAAAGAATAAAACAAGCTAAAAAAAGGCGATGATATGAAAACAACGATATTAGTATTGACGGCAGTTATTTCTTCGGTGTTAACGCATTCAGTGTTGGCTGAAAATCACGCTGATATGATGCCGCCACCGGGTCCATACAGATCGATTTCTGATGTAGATCAATACACAGAAAATCAGAGTGTACAGAATGAATCTAAGCAGAGATTGGGTGAGGGCTTTAATTCAGCACCATCCAGTCAGATGAATAACAATGTTCCTGATTGGGTACAGCACCCTCAGACGCAAGCAGGTAATGGAATGTATCAACAAAATACACCGCAGACACAGGGCTGGAATAATCCGCCGCCACAGCGAAATTATAATTATGCACCGCCAATGCCTAATGTCTACTCAGCTCCGGCACCTGGTTTTCAAAATAACAGGATGAGACAGCCTTTTCCATATGCACGTGGCCCTGTTTATGGTCCTGGTGTACCACCAGCAGATTATTATAGGCAGCCTATGCCACAGGCGCCTCGCTACTAGTAATGTGCTGGTTAAGTGTTAAGTAATTATTGCAAATCAAAAAAAGAAAAGAGATAAATTTATGGGCATAGTTAACAAAAATTATTTAAGGGCAGGACTTATATTATTTGTCGTTAATGGCGTTTTTTGTGCCGAGTCTGTAACTGCGGCAGAATGGCAAAATGACTTTAAAGCAAAAACCGGTTTTTCTGATTTCACACCTCCGCCAGGTAATGGGAAATACCAAAATAATTATGAGCAGAAGCAGTGGGCAAGTGGCAGTTCATTTAATGAAGATAATAGAGTACGTTTCTCCCCTGTGATATCAAAAAATCCATGGAAGCCAGTAAAATCAGTACGCTATAAAAAAACTTTTGCCAGTCAACGCC
>JBEQLM010000230.1:0-3258 GCA_040325975.1 Gammaproteobacteria bacterium
TACGTTTCCATGCTCAAACGCTCATGAGCATCACTGGTTAAATTAGCCGTATAAAACTGATAATTATTACGGCCTTCTGATTTTGCACGATACATTGCAGTATCCGCATTACGTAACAGAGTATCCTTATCATGCGCATCGTCAGGAAAGACACTAATACCAATACTGGCACCAATAAATATTTCATTATCCTCTATAGCAAATGGTGTTGAAAATAGCTCAAGAATATTTTCTGCAAAACAACAGGCATCTTTCTTTTTTATAAGTGAGCCTATAATCAAAACAAACTCATCACCACCAAGACGCGCAATGGTATCCTCATCTCGAAGATGCCCTACCATACGCGCCGTCACTTTCTGTAATAATTTATCACCTAAAACATGACCTAATGAATCATTTATATTTTTAAACATATCAAGGTCAAGATACATAACAGCAACCAGATAATCATGACGCTTAGCTGTTTGCAGTTCATGTTCCAGGCGAGCATTACACAATAACCTGTTAGGTAGATCTGTTAATGGATCATGATGAGCCAGGTACTCAAGTTTATGCTCTGTCTCCTTGATATTACTTATATCTGTAAACACACCAATATATTGAATGACATTATTACGCTCACCCTTAAAGCAATTAATATTGAGTAATTCTGTATATATTTCTCCATTCTTACGGCGATTTTGCATCTCACCTCGCCAGCACCCATCTCTCTCTATCGCCTGCCACATCTGCTGATAAAATATTTTATCCTGTCGTCCTGATTGAAGTATTGATGGATTTTTACCGATCACTTCATCTTCACTGTAACCCGTAATATCTGTAAAGGCATTATTAATATTGACAATACGCGGCTCAGAATTGGTGATAAATATGCCTTCCGATGTATTTTCAAAAACAATTGCTGCTTGATTTAAGCTCTGCTGCTTACGCGCAATTTCCTTTACCATTCGGTTGAAACCCGTCACCATACCATCCAGCTCTTTTAGTGATGAAGATATTTTAGATGGTGCAAAATCCTGCTTTTCAATTCGTTCAAAATCATTCGAAATTAGTTGAATAGCGATAACAACACGCCTTACCAAACGCATGCCCAATATAAGAAAAAAAACAACAATTACTGCTCCCGCTGCTGCCAGTTTAAATATCAGACTCCATATTGGCTTTAAAATATCGCCTTGCTCTATTTCGGTGACAATATGCCAACCTAAATTATCGATCAACAAAGATGAACCAAATACATGCTTACCATGTATGCCTTCATAACTCTGATCTGCTGACCACAATTGCTTATTTATAATTGCATCCACCATAGATAACTGACTAACATCATCAGCGACATTAAACTGACTATTCTCTGGCACCACTAATATCCTTCCATTGGCATCAACAATATACGAAGTCATTGCATCCCTGTTTATCTGGTGCTTGATACCATCCCATAAAATATTGGCATCTATCTCTGCCAATAACACCGCTATAGGTTTTTTCCCAATGCCGCCTACAGGTACCGCAATAGTAAAAAATGTCCCTTCTGAATGAAGACCCGTATGTCCGATATAAATTTCTCCGTGCATAGGTCGAGTTATTCCCTCTTTCGACCTAGAAGTGGCTTCATCCCAATGTTTCTGCATTGCTGACATGTCTGGCTTACCTACATCATATGTTTCTCGCCCCGCGATGATCTGCCCGTCAGGTTTCAGCAACAATAAAATATGAATCGCAGGCTCACGACTTACTACCTTTTTCAGCAACTCATATAGCAACACCTCATCCTTATCATGAGACAGGGTATAAGCCATGGGATCGCTTTTATTTTCCAGCATGGTAGTCAAACGTAATACTTCCTGCTTTACACTACTATGCAGCATTTTCTGGAGCACTTTTTCTTGCTCCAGTGATCGCTCTAATAGAACATCATGAAATACTAAACTTCCCCAGCTGAGCAATATAATAAAGGGCAGGAACACCACCAGTACAATCAGGATGTACCAGGCATGTTTAATTGAAAGACGAAGCTTCATAAATAACGCTTTTTTACTAAGGGATTACGTAAGAATAGCAGTATTTTCAATAATCTACTGTGATATATGTCATTTCACAAAAAAACCTATGGGCTCTAAAATATTAGAGATCATCTAGCCCATACTAAAAAACATCCTGCACACTACTGTAGCAGCCAATTCTGGATGAAATCAGCGATTTCCTGAGGATCATTTAAATCTAGCAAGGGCAAACCGTCTGTCTCAATATTTTCATCTGAGGCAACGGCCAAAATATGATTATCACCGGGATAGATTAAATCTTTATTTGTTGACGGCCGATGTAATTCAATTTTCGGGAATGACAGATGACGGTAGCCTTCAACCAACACCAAATCGACCACCTCCAGATTCAGACTATTAATGAGCTCTTCCAGCCTGGGCTCTTCTCCTGCTGGCGTTTCCATCATCAGTGCACGTCGATAATTTGAAGCAAGCAAAACTTGATCAGCACCCGCCTTACGTAACCTGTAACTATCTTTACCCGGCTCATCAACATCAAAATCATGGTGCGCATGTTTGATCATGGCAATACTCAAGCCTTTTTCTTTTAATAATGGCAACAGTTTAACCAACAAGGTTGTTTTACCAGTACCACTGTAGGCTGAAAAACCCAGTATTGGTTTTTTGTATTTATTGCTCAAAACAACTCTAGCAGTTATACAGCAATGAATCTGTCAGCATCTTTTCCGCCTCCAGCACTGTCACTGGTTTAGAAAAATAATAGCCCTGAATATTATAACACCCCAACTCTTCGAGTATTAATAGTTGCTCTTTGGTTTCAACACCTTCTGCAAGAATACCCATATTGAAGTTTTTTGCTACAGCAATAATAGTTTTTACCATACCAACATGCTCATCTCCCGTTGTTAATTTTGATATGAAACTCCGATCAATTTTAATCGTATCAAATGGGAAATTATGAACATAACTTAGTGAAGAATAACCTGTTCCGAAATCATCAAGATATAAACGAATATTTCGACTTTTTAAATCTTGAAGTATTTGCGCTGCCGCATCAGGATTTTCCATTAATATACTTTCTGTGATTTCAAGACGCAGATTAATGGTATCAAAAGAAATTGATTTCAAATAACTATCTATTTTCGCAACAAGGTCCTTTTGCAGAAACTGCACTGGGGACAGATTAACACTGATATACAGCGACTTATGTTCAGGATATTTATCGTTCCATTGTTTTATTTGTCTGCATGACTCC
>JBEQLM010000231.1:0-718 GCA_040325975.1 Gammaproteobacteria bacterium
GGTGCAAATTCTCAGTGCATGGCAGTGAAAATGGGCGGCGTTAAAGGTGGTGGCGGTGTCGGTAAGGAACGTGACATTGTGGGTTACAGTTATCTCTGTACCCATCAGGGTGGACCGATGCAGGGTTCTTATAAAGTAGTGGGAGACCAGCGTGTGCTGGGGCAATGTCCACTGCATTTGTCAACTTACGATATGCGCCGTCACGGCATTATCGTTTCCGGCCAGGCTTATGAAAGTTTGCCACAGGTATTACTCGAAATCGAAAATGGAGACGTGTATGCCGTAGGCATGATGGGTCTGTTGTTCGGTCGTGAATCGAATCTATAAGGGGGGAGTACACAATGAGTACTAATTACTATTTACCAGAAGATAAAGCGCCGCTGCCTCCTAAGCATGCGGAAGTCCTCACTACATGTTGTGATTATTGTATCGTGGCCTGTGGTTACAAGGTCTATCGTTGGCCAACGAGCACAGTTAATGGCGGTCCAAAAGCTGCTGAAAACGCATTCGGTATTGATTTTCCAAGTGCTACCTTACAATCCTGGGTTGCACCTGCACAACATAATGTGGTGATGCACAATAGCATTCCCCATAATGTTGTGATTGTACCGGATAAAGAAACCACGGTGGTCAACACCAATGGTGACTCTTCCATGCGTGGTGGTTTGATCGCGCAGAAATGTTATAACCCAAAAACGCCAACTCGTGATCGTTTGAC
>JBEQLM010000231.1:728-3242 GCA_040325975.1 Gammaproteobacteria bacterium
GCAACCGGTTCCCTGGGATCTGGCTTTGGATGTAGCGGCAGAAGTGGGTAAGTACGTTATCGAAAAACACGGTGCTTCAGCTTACGGTATTAAGACTTACTCTTACCAGTACATCGAAAATACTTACGCCATCACCAAGTATGCGTTGCGTCATGTAAATACACCTAACTTTACATTCCACGACACACCATCAGATGTGACTTCAACACCTGGTTTCCGTGATTCGGGTTTTGATAACTTTGGTCCAAGTTATGATGACTGGGGTAGTGCTGATACATTACTGATGTGTGGTACCGACCCATACGAAACTAAAACTATTCTGTTTACCCAGCACATCATGCCGGCGATTCAGCGTGGTATGAAAGTGATTGCATTGAATCCTCGTGAAACTGCGGGTATTGCTTATATCAAGGCTAATGGCGGTTTGCATTTGCAAATTTTCCCTGGCTCTGACCTGCTGGTAGTGGGTGCGATTAATCGCATCATCATGGAAAAAGGCTGGGAAGATTCAGAATGGATTAAGAAGTGGGTGAACAACAAATGGGAAACATCTTCTGGCTTTGGTCAGGGTACCCGTAACACTCCATGGCAGTGGCGTACTACCTGGGGTAAGTTCCAGGCAAAAGGTTTTGAAGATTATAAGAAGTGGAATCTCGCTCAGAAGGAATATGATCCCGAATATGCGGCGAAAAAAGCTGGTATTGACGAGGACGATATTTACAAAGCGGCTGAATGGCTGGCAAAACCTAAATCGGATGGTACTCGACCAAAAACTTCAATTGGTATTGAGAAAGGCTTCTACTGGTCTAACAACACTGGTAACACGATGGCGATTTCATCATTAGCAACCATTGTTGGTGCTGGTGGTCGTCCTGGGCAGGTAGTGGGTCGCTTCGGTGGTCACCAACGTGGTGGTCAGAGCGGCGGTAAATACCCTCGTAATAAGTCTCCTGAGAAAGTCCCAGGTCGTCGTAGACGTGCTCTGGATACGGATCGCTGGACTTATTCAGGGCATACCCGATTTGCTCATGTTATTGGTACTACCTGGATTCAATCTATGTCTGGTTCACAGGGCCTGCAGAAGAAATTCCAGGAACTGGTGGTAAATAATCCTCATCAGGTAGCTTCTTACGACAAGGCTGAAATTATTGCTACGTTGAAAAAGCGTGCTGACTCCGGTGGTATGGTGGTGATTAACCAGGATATCTATCTGCGTGATCCTATCGGTGCACGATTTGCCGATATCGTTTTCCCTGCTGCAACCTGGGGCGAAGAAGACTTCATGCGTGCTAATGGCGAACGTCGTTTACGTTTATATCAGCAGTTCTACGATGCTCCTGGTGATGCAAAACCTGATTGGTGGATTATTGCCAATCTGGCCAAACGCATGGGCTTCGATGGCTTCGACAGGAAAAATTCCAATGACGTTGCTGAAGAATCTTCACGCTTTAGTCGTAAAGGTCGCAAGGCTTATCACATGGTTAAAGTGGCTGCGCATAAAGAAGGTAAAACACTGCATGAGAAAATGCGTGAGTTGGGTACTGATGGTATTCAGGGACCAACCTTCTACAACTATCAAACCGGCAAACTGCACGGTACCAAGCGTCTACATGACACTACTTTGACTCAGGCAGACTTTAACAAGATGGGTCTGGAAGATGGTACTAAAGGCGCTAACTGGTACGGTAAGAAGATGACCCACTTCAACTCGCAAACCGGCAAGATCAACATTGAAAAACATCCCTGGAGTTTATTCTCTGATTTATGGGAATGGTTGAATCCTAAAGGTGATGAGCTGTGGTTCAGTAATGGCCGTATCAATGAAATTTGGCAATCTGGTTTCGATGATGTAGAACGCCGTCCTTACGTGACACAACGTTGGCCTGAAAACTGGGTGGAAATTCATCCTGATGATGCCAAGAAGCGTGGTATTGAATCAGGTGATCAGGTGATGATGTATTCCGATCGTGTCGCCAGCTTTAAAGACACAATCATCGGTGTTCATAAAAATCACTTCCAGTTTTCTGAACTGAAAAAACTGGGTCACATTGAACTGACTAAAGCGGCTGTAACAGCAGTAGCTATTGTCACACCGGTTGTGAAGAAAGGCGTGATGTACGCCAATATGATGGACATGCGTCAACCTAGTAACTCATTAAGTGTACGCGTCGTTGATAATATCAGCGGTAACTACAACTACAAAATGGGTGTTGCCAGGGTTAAGAAAATTGGTGAGTCAAAATACAAGAACGAATTCCGTTCTATGTCATTTGCACCTCGTAACGTAGTTTAAAACAAACCTAAATGCTCATCAGGATTAATCATCTTGATGAGCTAATGATTTTAAGTGTGATCAATCCTGCCTGGTGGTTGTAAAAGGATGGTTGAGGCAATAGGGCCTCTCCATCCGATATCTAAACAGTTTTGATTAACAATATAAATTTTAATTCAGTGGGAGAATGGTAATGAAAAAATCGGTAATAGCCGTAAGTGTTTTAGCTGCAATGGCAGCTT
>JBEQLM010000232.1:0-3225 GCA_040325975.1 Gammaproteobacteria bacterium
GCCCGAAGCCCAGCCCATCTCAACTCAAGCGCCAACATTAAATGATGAGCAAGTGCATGCCATTGAGGCTATCAGCGAAGATTTAAATCAGCATCATATTCATTTGTTACATGGCGTTACCGGCAGCGGCAAAACCGAGGTCTACCTGGCCTTAAGCGAACAGGTCATTGCCAGTGGTAAACAGGTTTTGGTGCTGGTGCCCGAAATAAGCCTGACGCCCCAACTCACCGAACGCTTCCAGCAACGCATGGGCTTTCCGATTGCAGTTTTGCATTCTGGCCTGAATGATCAACAACGCCTCAATGCCTGGGTTGCGGCTTCCACCGGTCATGCCCGACTAGTGATAGGTACACGCTCAGCCATTTTCACACCACTTCCCGATCTCGGCCTGATTGTTGTCGATGAAGAACACGACGGCTCTTACAAACAGCAGGAAGGCTTTCGCTATAACGCGCGTGATCTGGCGCTGGTGCGTAGCCAGAAGGAAAATATTCCCGTGCTGCTCGGTTCAGCCACACCTTCGCTGGAAAGCCTGCACAATGTGAATCGACAACGTTTCCAGATTCATACATTGAAACAACGTGCCCGCACTCAATCACTGACCCGAATTAAGTTACTCGATATGTGCAGCCAGCCTGTTCATGAAGGTTTGTCGGCGGCGTTGCTGGTCAAAGTCGAAGAACATCTTAATCTGGGCAATCAGGTCATCCTGTTTCTCAACCGTCGCGGCTTCTCACCGTTACTGATGTGCCACAGCTGCGGCTGGATGACACGTTGCAAACGCTGCGATGCGAACATGACCTATCACAAGCACAAACACCAATTGCATTGTCACCACTGCGGCGCTGAAAGCCGCTCACCGACAACATGCGCTGATTGCGGTAGTGAGGAACTGCTTGCCATCGGCACCGGTACCGAGCGTATTGAAGGCTTTCTCACTGAACGTTTTCCCGATGTGCACATCAATCGCATTGACCGTGACACCACGCGGCGTAAAGGTGCGCTGGAAGACAAGCTGCAACAGGCTCACGCTGGAGGCGCCAGCATTTTGGTCGGCACGCAGATGCTGGCCAAGGGACACGATTTCCCCAATGTCACACTGGTCGGTGTGCTCGACACG
Source organism: Gammaproteobacteria bacterium (assembly GCA_040325975.1). Classification (GTDB taxonomy): domain Bacteria; phylum Pseudomonadota; class Gammaproteobacteria; order SZUA-229; family SZUA-229; genus LH-M37. Next base: position 1,121 of record JBEQLM010000232.1, read on the forward strand.
GATCAAGCCCTATATAGTGCTGACTTCCGCGCTGCCGAACATCTAGCCCAGCTGATTATTCAGGTCTCGGGTCGTGCTGGCCGTGCTGAAAAACCCGGTGAGGTACTGATTCAAACTCATCACCCCGATCACCCTCTGCTACAAACACTGTTGCATCAGGGTTATGAGAAATTTGCCGAATCGGCGCTGGTCGAACGACAACAGGCAGGCTTTCCACCACACAAACATTTAGTGCTGCTGCGCTGCGGAGCGATCAGAAAAGAATTAGGCATGCAGTTCATGACTGAAGCCAGAGAGCTGGCCAATAGCTACAACGCCAATGAAGTCGAAATTTTTGGCCCCTGGCCAGCGCCGATGGAAAAACGCGCTGGCCGTTTCCGCACCCAGACCATGCTGCAAGCGAAAGACCGCAAAGCCCTGCATCAGCTACTACGACAATGGCTGCCACAGTTACAGCAGTTAAAAAGCAGCAAACAGATACGCTGGTCGATCGACGTCGACCCTTACGACACCTTTTAGCGATATTTTTTAAGCCGAGTTGCCCACACAACTCGTCTTCTACGTGTAAAATTAGCCACCATTTAGTACGACACCGGCAATATCTTGAAACATAAAATTGAAGACCTGATTAGACAGGCAATCAACACCCTGATTAGCAACGGCACGCTTGATGATTCCGTTTCGCCTTCTATTCAAGTTACACGCACCAAAGATGCGACACACGGAGATTTTGCCAGCAATGTTGCTCTGACTTTGGCGAAAGCTGCTGGTAAACCACCCCGTGATCTAGCGCAGGCTATTTGTGATGCTCTGCCCGAAGATGACGAATTAGATAAAACTGAAATTGCTGGCCCCGGTTTTATCAACTTCTTTGTTTCAGCTGACACCTCTCAAAATGTAGTCAAAATTATTCTGGCGCAGAATGAGGACTTTGGTCGCTCCAGCATTGGTGCCGGTAAAAAAATCCAGATTGAATTTGTTTCCGCCAACCCGACTGGCCCGCTGCATGTAGGTCATGGCCGTGGTGCTGCTTACGGTGCTTCCGTAGCATCCTTGATGCGCGCTGTTGGTTTCGATGTTGATTGTGAATATTACGTCAACGATGCTGGTCGTCAGATGAACATTCTCGCCACCAGTATCTGGCTGCGTTATTTACAGGAACACGGTGTTGAACTTGTCTTCCCCAGCAACGGTTATAAAAGCGACGCTTATATTTTTGATATTGCGCGTCAGATTAAAGCGGATCACGATGGCGCCTTTGTCTTCACTGCTGAAGCGGTCATGGAAAACATCCCCGATGACGAACCCGCTGGCGGCGATAAAGATAAACATATCGATGCACTAATTGAACGCGCCCAGGAGTTGCTCGGCGAAGCTGGCTATCTGACTATCTTTAATGCGGGTCTCGATACTATCCTTGCAGACATCCGTGAAGACCTTGAAGAATTTGGTGTGCCTTACGAGTACTGGTACTCAGAAAAAACTTTGGCTCAACGCGATTTAATTAATACCGCTGTTGAACAACTTCAAGCAACCGGTCACATCTACGAACTTAAAGGTGCGCTCTGGTTTAAGTCCACCAGCTTCGGCGATGAAAAAGATCGCGTGGTGATTCGCGACAACGGACAGGCGACTTATTTTGCCTCCGACATCGCCTACCACATGGATAAATTCCAGCGTGGTTATGAACGTGTGATTAATATTTGGGGCGCAGATCACCACGGCTATGTAGCTCGTGTCAAAGCCGCGATCAATGCACTCGGCGAAGACGAAAATAAACTCGATATTTTGTTAGTGCAATTTGCGATTTTGTATCGCGGCAGCGAACGCGTACCAATGTCGACACGTTCCGGCTCATTCGTCACCCTGCGCGAACTACGCAAAGAAGTCGGTAATGATGCCGCTCGTTTCTTTTATGTTATGCGTAAATGTGAACAGCATATGGACTTTGATCTTGATCTTGCTAAATCGCAAAGCAACGACAACCCGGTTTATTACATTCAATACGCACACGCCCGTGTTTGCAGTGTGTTCAATCAATTGAAAGAAAAAGGTCTGCAGCACGATATTGAAAACGGGAATGGCAATCTTGCACGGCTCACCGA
>JBEQLM010000233.1:0-3223 GCA_040325975.1 Gammaproteobacteria bacterium
GATATCAATCTTGTCAGTTGTAAACACCACGCCTTCACTGAGAATCAGGTCATAACCATCTTTTTTTGCAATAGTGTTGATAATATCGCGAACAGATTTTTGCAATACGGCCAGCTCCTGACTACGCATTGTTGAAACTTCCTGATTCAGGGTCGCTTCTTTTTGCTTGAAGCCTTGAACTTTTGCAATTACTTTATCCCTAAGTTCTTTCAACTTATCCTCTGTCATCACAAGTTCGTTACGCTTGTAATTTTCCTGCATGGTTTTTATTTCTTTTTCTAAATCCTGTAATTCCTGTTTTTTACCACCAAAACGTTCCATCATTGCGGTATTAACGGCCTCAACCTGTGGCGCCTGTGTCAATAATTTTTCCACGCTGACAAAACCAACTTTAAGATTGCTTGCAGCCATAGCATTGCCGCAAACAGTCATAACAAATAAAGTCACTATTATAATTTTTTTCATTACTATCTTCTCCTTAAAAGAAAGAACCTATACTAAATTGAAATACTCTTAAATTATCGCCTTCAACATCATTCAGTGCTTTCGCCCAACTAAAGCGCAAAGGTCCGATGGGTGCTAACCAGACGAATGAAAGCCCCGTTGATGCCCGTAATTCCTCCTTTGAAAAACCTATCTCTGACGCATTATAAGTCGGAGCGGTATCAAGGAAAACATTACCAACATCATAAAAAGCACTAAACCTTACCGATGAGGGCGGCTTTTCTACGAAGGGTATCGGAAAAATAAGATCTGCGCCAGCTGTAACTCGCATATTGCCACCCATCGGAGAGCCATAATCATCACGTGGGCCGAGAGAATTAGAATCGTATCCCCTTACAGTACGTAAACCACCCGCATAATATCGCTCATAAAATGGTAAAGCGTCTAAATCAGCATAGCCATCACCGTAGGCGAAATTAGTTCTTAACAGGAGAGTAAGATCGTCAGTCAGACCAAAATATGATTTTGTTAAATAAGAGACCTTATAAAACTCCAGATCACTGCCCGGTGCAGACAAATTCAATGCCACCGTTTGTGAACTACCCCTTGTCGCAAATACTGTTCTATTACGCGTATCATAAGTATAACTAGCGTTGAGCAATAGATTGTCGTAAATATCGCCATAATCAGTAACAAACTGCCTGGCCTCAAGCGATGGATTTATGCTTGATAACAAGAGCTCGACATGATTCCAGCCATAACCCAGACGTAAGGTCGAATATTCTGTTAGAGGAATACCGTAATTAACATTAGCACTGTATGAATCTGTTTGAAAATCATTAATTTCCTCTTCGGCTGCATCCCTGGTGGCATAGGACAGACTAATACTTCGACTAACACCGTCAATGGTGTAATAAGGATCGGTAAAAGAAATATTGTAAACCGTATTCGCAGAATCAGTATTGATATTAACGGCAAGACGTTGCCCTGTACCCAGAAGATTCTCCTGAGTCAAACCAACATTAAATAAGAGACCCTGTGTTTGTGAATAACCTGCACCAATATTAAAACTACCTGACAAGCGCTCTTCAACACTAACTTCAAGATCCACCATGTCATCGGTACCAGGAACGGGTTTGGTTTCAATATCAATATTTTCAAGATAACTCAATCGCTGTAAGCGAATTTTGGAGCGTTCAAGTTTGTCACTAGCGAGGATTGAGCCTTCCATTAAACGCATCTCTCGTCTCAGCACCTCTTCGTGCGTTCTGAAATTGCCATGAAAATTAATATTCCTTACATGCGCTTTATTACCCGGCACCAATTGATAGGTTAAATCAATGGTTTGTTTCCGCTCATCAATCTCAGGAATAATTTTAACTTTAGCAAAGGCATAACCAACTTTACCAAGTCGATCTTCCAGTTGTTTCTGAGTTGATGTCATTAGTTTTCTAGAAAAACTTCACCCGATTTAGTTTTAACAAAAGTATTTAAAACCTTCTTCTTTACCACCATCGGCCCAACCAGGCTAACCTTGCCAATAGAATACTGCTCACCTTCTTCTATATTGATGGTGATATAAATATCTTTCTTATCAGGGGTAATCGATACTTGAGTGGAGTCTGCAGAAATTTTGATATAACCACGATCAAGATAATAAGAGCGTAAGGCTTCTAAATCAGCATTTAACTTTGGCTTCGAGTATTCATCTGCATCAGAAAAAATAGCGAAAGAACCCGGGATTCCTAGCTGTAATTCACCCAATAAAACTTCATCATCAAATTTCTTATTTCCGATGATATTAATTTGTTTTATTAGAGCTACTCGACCCTCAGATATTTCAATATTAATATCCACGCGATTTTGATCAAGCTCAGTAATTTCAGTTTCTATTCGAATACCGTACTTACCCTGACTGAAATAAACTCGTTCAAGTTCCTGTGTTAATTTTTCCAATAAAGACCGATTATAGATGCGCCCTTTAACAATACCAATATCTTCCAATGCACCTTCCAGTGTCTTGCTATCTATATCCGAGTTACCTGAGAAATTAACTTCCGAGATTGAAGGTCGTTCCTTAACTTTTACAATCAGCGCGTTACCATCTCTAGATAACTGTACATCAGCAAAAAAACCGGTTTTGTATAACTCCTTAATAGAAAAAACAATCTGCTTACTATCCATGGGATCACCTACCTGTACAGGCAGGTAATTTAACAAGGTGCCGTCAGTCAAACGCTCCAGACCCTGGATACGAATATCACTGATGATAAAATTTTCAGCCGACCATGAAAGACTCGAGACTAACAATAAGTGTGCCAGCAATAATATTCTTGGCAATGTGGAAATAAAATTAAAACTGACAGACATAATTACATAAACCGCTGAAAATCATTGTAGAAGGCAATGAACATTAGTGCCCCAAGAATAGCTATACCCACTTGCTGAGCACGCAGCTCAAATGCTTCGGAAACCGGCGAACCTTTTATAGCCTCAATAAGATAATAAAATAAATGGCCACCATCGAGCATAGGTATCGGAAATAAATTTAAGACACCTAAACTCACAGAGATAATAGCTAAAAATCCGATAAATGTAGTTAAGCCAATTTCCGCAGTAACACCTGCATATTTAGCGATGGTCACTGGCCCTGAAATATTACTTAAAGAGGCCTCACCGACAATCATTTTCCATATAACTCGTACTGTCAGCTTCGACATATCCCATGTCTTCGCAATCGCTGCAGGCACAGCCTCAAACACGCCATATTCAATATCGA
>JBEQLM010000234.1:0-3204 GCA_040325975.1 Gammaproteobacteria bacterium
GGTCTTTTAAGTCACTACTGCCCGGTTCGATACCAAGCGCGATAGAGATATCGTGTACTTCCTGCGAAGCTAACACCTGATCCGATTCCACTTCCCAGGTATTTAGAATTTTTCCGCGCAGCGGCATGATCGCCTGAAACACTCGATCACGCGCCTGCTTGGCGGAACCACCCGCTGAGTCGCCTTCGACCAGAAACAGTTCGGTACGCTCTAAATCCTGCGATGAACAATCCGCCAGTTTGCCGGGCAAAGCCGGACCGGTAGTGATTTTTTTACGCACGATCTTTTTACCCGCGCGCAAACGTTTTTGTGCATTATCGATGGCTAAGGTTGCAATGGCTTCACCGGCTTCGGTGTGTTGATTCAGCCATAAGCTGAACGCATCTTTAACTATGCCGGAAACAAAAGCGGCACATTCGCGCGAGGATAATCTTTCTTTGGTCTGACCTGAGAACTGTGGGTCGCTTAGCTTGACGGATAAAACGTAGCAGACGCGATCCCAGACATCTTCCGGACTGAGTTTGACACCACGCGGTAATAAATTACGGAATTCACAAAATTCACGCAAGGCTTCGGTCAAACCGGTACGCAAACCATTGACGTGCGTGCCGCCCTGCGCGGTCGGAATTAGATTGACGTAGGATTCAGCAACCAACAATTCACCGGCTTCAACCTGCCAGCTCAGCGCCCAGTCAACCTGTTCGGTGCTGCCTTTCATGCTGCCGGAAAAAGGATCTTCTGGCAGAATTTCTTTATCGGCTAAATATTCACCAAGATAATCTTCCAGACCACCTTCGTATAACCAGGATTCTTTTTCGCCGCTCTTCTCATCGAAGAAATCAACTTTGAGACCAGAACACAAAACTGCCTTGGCGCGTAAAACGTGTTTCAGTCGTGGTACTGAAAAATTGGCTGAATCGAAATATTTTTTCTCAGGCCAGAAGTGAATACTGGTGCCGGTATTTTTTTTGCCGACAGTGCCGGTTTTTTTCAGTTTGCTGGTACTCGCTCCATGGGCAAAGCTCATAGTATGCACTTCACCATCACGACGGACTTCGACTTCCAGCTTCGATGACAGGGCATTGACCACCGAAACACCGACGCCGTGCAAACCACCGGAAAATTCATAGTTCTTGTTAGAAAATTTACCACCGGCGTGCAAACGCGTGAGAATCACTTCAACACCGGGAATACCTTCTTCAGGATGCATATCCACCGGCATGCCGCGGCCGTCATCAGTCACGGACAAAGAGCCATTTTTATACAAAGTCACTTCGATATGACTGGCGTGTCCAGCAACGGCTTCGTCGACACTATTATCAATCACTTCCTGTGCCAGATGATTAGGACGAGTGGTCTCGGTGTACATACCCGGCCGTTTTTGCACCGGTTCGAGACCGGTTAATACCTCAATCGCGGAGGCATCGTATTTACTCATAAATTGAACCCTTGGTGAATCAGTGTGTATTGGGTTAGTGCTTTGGCGGCTAATATACATGCCATAGGCCGAATCCTCCAGCATTAATATAAAAAAGCATTCACCGGCTTTGTTTACAGAAAGCCCTTATCTGCTTATGCTAGCGAGTATGTCTGTATCCAATAGTCTTGCTGCCAGCCAACCCCATATCAATGCCACCGTCTCGGCTTCTGCCGGTAGTGGTAAAACCTGGTTGTTGATTACCCGTATCGTTCGATTATTGCTCGCGGGTGCCACGCCCGGTAGCATTCTGGCACTGACTTTTACCCGCAAGGCAGCGGCTGAAATGCAGATTCGATTGAATGAGCGTCTCTATGAGCTGGCCAGTTGTGAAGATGATGAGCTGATCACAATGCTGGAAGCTATCCAGACCGAGGCTAGCCCTGAAAATCAGCGACGTGCTCGCAGCCTGTATGAAGAATCATTGCACAGTCTGCATCCGGCACGTTTACAAACCTTTCATTCTTTTTGTCAGGACATTCTTGCGCGTTTTCCTTTAGAAGCGAATGTACCGCCGGGTTTCGAGTTGCTCGAAGATACCAGCTTGCTGGAACAACAGGCCTGGGAAGAATTATTCACTGAGGCCACCGAAAACACAGAAAGCCCACTAACTCGGTCACTGGATTTTTTGATGCGGGAAAATAATAGCGTCGCCAATTTACGCACTTCCCTGTCGAGTATGCTCAACCATCGCAGTGACTGGTGGGCTTATACCTTTGACCAGCCGTATCCGGTCGAATATGCCTCTGCCGCTTTACGGCAACAGCTGGAGTTATTGGATGACAAAGATCCGCTGGCCGATTTTTTCAATGACTTCACTAAAAAAGCCTTAGCCGAATTTGCAAAATTACTGGCACTACATGTTACAAAAACCAATGCCAGCCACAGTGAAATTATTGTCAGCCTGCTCAGCGATGCTATTTTTGATCTCGACACATTAAAGCAGGTCGAAGCCGTTTTTCTCACTGGCAAAGGTGAACCCCGGGCACGTAAATTTAGCAAAGCGCAAGAAGGTAAAATGGGTGCAGAAGGTCAGGATCAGTTTCTGGAAATTCATGCCCGATTGAGTGCGCAACTGATCGAAACGCTGGATTATCTAAAACGACAACAAACACTCGCCATTAATCAGGCCTGGTATTTTTCCGGTCAGCATTTCATTGAAATTTTTCAGCGCATCAAACGCGAACTTCGCATGCTCGATTTCACCGATCTGGAATGGCATTGTTATCAGCTACTCAACACTTCGGATAATGCACTCTGGGTGCAATACAAAGTAGATCAACGCATTGATCATTTTTTAATCGACGAGTTTCAGGACACCAACCCTACTCAGTGGCAATTGCTGGCACCGCTGTTTGAAGAAATGGCGGCGGGTTCCACCGATCGCTGGCGCACTGCCTTTTTAGTCGGCGATGAAAAACAATCTATCTATGGTTTCCGTCGCGCTAACCCTGCTTTGCAGGCGCAGGCTTCTCAATGGCTGGAGGAACATCTGGGCGCGCAGGCCGCTCCGCTGGATTTTTCCTGGCGTTCATCACCGGCGGTGATTCAGTTTGTCAATCAGGTTTTTCAGCAAGAAGAAGTGCAGGCGATCATGCCGAACTTCAGTGAACACGATACACATTTAAAAACGCTGCCGGGACGAGTTACTGTATTTCCTTTGTGCCAGCTTGATGAAGAGGATGCAGAAGTCGAACCCGCCTGTACTACCATGCGTAATCCCCTGC
>JBEQLM010000235.1:0-3203 GCA_040325975.1 Gammaproteobacteria bacterium
CTCGGTGTAATTACCGATGTTGCTCTCGACCCATTCACCAGCCATGGCCAGGACGGCCTGATTGATGACAGCGGTTACGTGCTCAATGACGAAACCATTGATGTACTGGTTAAACAGGCACTGTCGCATGCTGAAGCCGGAGCCGATGTAGTCGCGCCCTCGGACATGATGGATGGACGCGTTGGCGCCATTCGTGATGCACTGGAAGATGCTGGATACATACACACTCGCATCCTCGCTTACGCCGCCAAATACGCCTCCAGTTTTTACGGCCCCTTCCGCGATGCGGTAGGTTCTTCGGCCAATCTCGGCAGCGGCAACAAATACAGTTATCAGATGGACCCTGCTAACTCTGATGAAGCCATCCGCGAAGTCGCTCTAGATCTGGAAGAAGGTGCCGACATGGTCATGGTTAAACCCGGTATGCCTTATCTCGACATTGTGCGTCGTATTAAAGATGAATTTGGTGCGCCGACTTTTGTTTATCAGGTGAGCGGTGAATACGCCATGCTCAAAGCGGCTTCACAAAATGGCTGGCTGGATGAAAAAGCCGTGGTCATGGAAAGCCTGCTATCCATGAAACGTGCGGGTGCTGATGGCATTCTGACTTACTACGCCAAAGACGTGGCTAAATGGTTAGCTGAATAGTGTCTGAAACCAATAATGAAGATAGCATTGATCGATACGCTGTCTTCGGCAATCCGATCAGTCACAGTAAGTCACCCCAGATACATTCCGCCTTTGCACAACAAACCGGACAAAACCTGGTTTACACCGCCGAACTTGCAGAAGTTGAAGACTTTGAAGAATGTGTCGCTGCCTTTGTAAAAAATAATGGCAAAGGCATCAACATCACCGTGCCATTCAAACAACAGGCCTGGCAATTGGCCACACAAAGAAGCTCGCGCGCTGAAAGAGCCGGCGCGGTGAATACCATTATTGTAAAAAATGATGGTAGTTACTTTGGCGAAAACACCGATGGAATCGGCCTGGTGCGTGATCTAATCAATAACCATCAAATACCATTGAGCGGAAAAAATATTCTAATTATCGGTGCTGGCGGTGCGGTTCGCGGTGTGATTGAACCGATTATGGAAAATAATCCAGATGTACTGGTGATTGCCAATCGTACGGTAGCCAAAGCCTTGCAGTTAGCCGACGATTTTTCTGATTTAGGCAATATCTCAGGCTGCGGTTTTGATGAACTCGACGGCAATTCATTTGATATTGTCATCAACGGCACCTCAGCCAGTCTTCATGGCGAGTTACCACCTCTGCCTGATAAGCTATTCTCTGACAATGCCTGCGCTTACGACATGATGTACGCAGCCGAACCCACTATTTTCATGCAGTGGGCAAGCCAACACGGTGCAGAAAATGTTTTTGATGGTTTAGGTATGCTGGTCGAGCAAGCAGCAGAATCATTTAACTTGTGGCGAGGTGTTCTGCCAGAAACTCAGCCCGTCATTAGCGCCATAAAAAATGCTCTGAAATAAATCAATTAAGCCAGAAGTCGACTTCCTGTAACTTCAAAAATTCCTCAGCTTGATCTCCCTGTAACATTGCCATGGTAGACATCATGCCAGCCTCAACACAGGTAGGCGCAGCCACGCTCACTGTGTGCGGCGCATCGGGTACGGACCAACCTGTTTTTGGATTCATCACGTGACTGTAACGCACACCATCTTTCAACAAATAACGGTGCGCATCACCACTGGTGGCAATAGCACCACGATATAATTTGAACAGTGCAACCGCATTATCTTTTCCGGTGACCAGTCGCCCTACCGACCAGCAGCCCTGATCACGTCGTTCACCCGTTGTTGCCAAATCACCACCAAAATTTACCAGCACACTTTCCTGCGTTAAGCTCCTGGCGATTTGCACACAGCGATCAACCGCATATTCTTTGCCGACACCGCCCAGATCGATTTCCATTGCTTCAGGCATCTGCAACATCTGATCCTTCCATTGCACTTTCGACCAACCAATATTTTTAAGCATCGCTTTAACTGCGGAAGGTGCAGGTACATTATCACTGCCATCAAATTTCCAGACTTGCCGGAGTACGCCAGAGGTAATATCAAACAAACCCTCACTCATCAGCGTGAGTTGATCTGCAAAATCGATCAGCCTTGCGGCTTCATCATCAACAGTAACAGCTGCGCCCTTTGCATTATTGATTTTAAAAATAATATTATCGTCGCGATAACGACTGAATTTTTTTTCTATGCGTAAAGCTTCCGCCGAAACTGCTTCTAGAATACGTGCCGCAAGCTTTTTATCGTCCACTTCCATAAGCACTTCGCAGGGGCTGGCCATCGCCGTAAACCCACCGTGCCAGCAACCTGATTCATGCTTTAACTGCATATATTTTGATTTTAATTTTTTCATTAAAAAAGGGCCTCCTGAGAAGCCCTGAATTTAAATGATCAGCAAGACAGAAACAATGCTTGTCTCAACATAATCAATTATTACCACAGGAAGGAGTAATTTACCTGCAACATAATGGCCGTCAAGTCAGGTGTTTCCTGACCCACAGGCACAGTACCATCATTGATGGTCTGGGTAATGATTTCACTACGTACAGAAAATTCACTATTCTCACCCACCGGCATGCCGTATTTCAGTCCCAGCGTCATAGTTTGTGACTCAGCCAGTCGATAGTCATGACTGGCGTAATCGATCGATACATTCCCTGACACTGCATCTATATCTGTGCCCAACACTAAATTATGCGTATAAAAATCAGCAGCTGACTGGCTGTAATAACGCACATGGGGTTGTAGATAACTGGCAGCTAGTTCATAGCGATACTTCATATCTAAAGCGTGCGATTTAACACCCCAGTCATCGGAATAATAACGGTACGAGGCATTGATCACATCTTCTTCAAGATGATGTACGGCTTTAAAGAACACCGTGTTCTTTTGACGAGAGTCAGGACGTTTTTCATAGACGTAAGGCAATCGACCTGCCGCATCAAAAAATACCGATTCCCCTGCAACCAAAGGAAGTCCCGTGGCAGGATCGGCAACAACTGTTACTATTTTGTACGGATCATTCTGATAACCATCGACTATACCAAGTGATAAATTCAACTGAACAATGGTCTTGCGATCGACAACCTGAGTAACACCAATCATAAAATCGGTAATAGTTTTTGTCTCGGAAGTACCATTTCTATTACTGGCCGAACCTTG
>JBEQLM010000236.1:0-3196 GCA_040325975.1 Gammaproteobacteria bacterium
TCGAGCGTATGATGGATCCATTCGGTCCTACAGGCGGCAAACTGGTACGTCCATCTGATGGCGCTGAAGCCAAGAAAGTGGCTTTCATTCAGTGTGCTGGTTCACGTGACCGCAACTATTTGAAACATTGTTCACGTATTTGCTGCATGGCTTCATTGAAGCAGAGTACTTATGTTAGTGAGAAATACGGCGATGATGCTGAGGTTTCTATTTACTACATCGATATTCGTGCCATTGACCGTTTTGACGATTTCTACCAAAGAGTACAGGACGACAAAAACGTGACATTCATTAAGTCAAAAGTAGCGAACATCGTTGAGAACAAAGCAAACGGTAACCCAACACTGCACGGTGTGGATACTGAAGGTTACCACCGTTACGATAACGAACACGATTTAGTGGTTCTGGCCATCGGTATGGAACCCAGTGTTGATAAAGACACATTCCCAATCGAAATTAAAGTCAACGACGAAGGTTTCATTGAGCATGATGAAGCTAACGGTGGCGTATTCGCTGCGGGTTGTTCATCTGATGCGTTGGATGTCAATCGTGCCGTTCAACATGCAACAGCAGCCGCGTTACGAGCCATTCAGGTCGTCAACCGCGTAGCTAAGGCGGAGGGTTAATCGATGGCTAATGATTTCAAAATTGGAGCCTACATCTGTAAAGGTTGTGGCATCGAAGATCGTCTTGATGTAAAGCAGCTCACCCAAACAGCGACCCGTGACGGTAAAGCTGCGATTGGTAAAGACCACGAGTTTCTCTGTAACGCCGAAGGCGTAAAGATGATTCAGGACGACATCGACAACGAAGGTGTTAACCGCGTTGTTATCGCTGCCTGTTCACGTCGTGCTAAAACTGAAGCATTTGCTTTTGATAATGTTACTTTACACCGCGCTAACTTACGTGAAGGTGTTATCTGGGTTCGTCCTGATAGCGACGACCAGCAGGAAACAACACAGGAAATGGCAGACGACTACGTTCGCATGGCCTGTGCTGAAGCAAAATACAGCAAGATTCCTGAAACCAGTGGCCAGCAGGGTGTTAACAACAACATCCTGATCGTTGGTGGTGGTGTTGGTGGTATGACTGCTGCAATCGAAGCGTCTAAAGCGGGCTACCCATGTAGCCTCGTTGAAAAAACAGCGACCCTCGGTGGTGCTGTTGCTCAGTTGCATAAAGTAATTCCAACTAAAGCACCTTTTGCTGATCCACAGGATACCGGTGTTGCTGAGCTGGCGGCGGCGATTGAAGCTGATGACAACATCACGGTTTACCTGAATTCAACCACCACCAATATTTCTGGTGCGCCGGGTCGTTTTGCGGCAGATATTTCTGCAGAAAGCGGCGCGACTCAAACTAAAGAGTTTGGTGCGATTGTTCAGGCCAGTGGTTTCACACCTTACGATGCGAACCAGCTACCTGAATTTGCTTACGGCAAAAACAAAGACGTAGTCACGCAACTTGAGCTTGAAGCACTGGCTAAAGCCGCTAACGGTGGCGCGATCAAACGTCCCTCCGATGGTAAAGAAGTGAAAAGTGTTGTCTTCGTTCAATGTGCTGGTCAACGCAGCAAGAAAGAAGGTCATCTTGAGCACTGTTCTGGTTACTGCTGTAGTGCAAGTATCAAACAGGCGATGTACTTTAAAGATCAAAATGCTGATGTTGATACCACCATCATGTACACCGATTTACGTACACCGGGTGCAGGCGGCGAAAACTTCTACCGCAGTGGTCAGCAGAAAGGCATTACCTTTACTAAGAGTGTTGTTAGTGAAGTGGTTGATGGTGCAAACCCAACCGTTAAGTTTAAAGATTTGATTCTGAATGAAGAAGCTGAAGTTGAAGCTGATCTGGTTGTTCTGGCTACCGGTATGGTGGCTAATGCTGGTGAGCCAACCCGTCAAGAAATTACCGAGATGGAAAATGCAGCTAAAGAAGCTGGTACAGAATTTAGAATTGACGCTGAGTCGGTGCTGAATCTTGATTACCGTCAGGGTAAAGACGTGCCTCACATGGCCAACGGTTTTGCTGATTCACACTTCATTTGTTTCCCTTACGAAACACAGCGTACTGGTATTTATACTGCTGGTCCTACTCGTCGTCCTATGGATGCGAAGCAGGCGATGGACGATGCCATGGGTGCAGCCATGCGCGCTATTGGTGAAGCTGAAAATGCCGGTCAGGGTAAAGCAGCGCATCCTCGTTCGGGTGATCTGAGTTTCCCAAGCTTTCGTAAAGAAGGTTGTACACAATGTAAACGTTGTACAGTGGAATGTCCTTTCGGTGCTATCGACGAAGATGAACAGGGTTATCCAGTTTATAACGAATCACGCTGTCGCCGTTGTGGTACCTGTATGGGTGCCTGTCCGGTACGTGTAATTTCTTTCGAGAACTATTCGGTTGATACAGTTGGTCAGCAGCTTAAAGCGGTTGATATTCCTGAAGAGTTTGATGAAAAACCACGTATTATGGTTTTGGCCTGTGAAAACGATGCTTATCCTGCACTGGATATGGCTGCACAGAACAAACTTGAATACAGTGCGTTTGCTCGTGTGATCCCTGTTCGTTGTCTGGGTTCAATCAGTCTGAGCTGGATCACCGATTCATTGAATAGTGGTTTTGACGGCATCATGCTGATGGGTTGCCCAAGTGGTGACGATTACCAGTGTCACTTTGTCAAAGGTTCAGGTACAGCTCAAGAGCGTATGTCAAAAGTTGGCGATACACTTGAGACACTAAGTCTTGAAAAAGAACGGGTGCAAACGTTTGAAATCTCAATCACTGACATTCATAAAGTACCAAAACTTATTAACGATATGGCTGATACGATCGAACAGATCGGTATGAGCCCATTCAAGTTCTAAGGAGCCGATACCATGAGTACAGATACAGGTATAGTTGAAAAATACCGTAATAACTTCCTGAAAGAAGTTGAGGCCGTTGTTGAAGAAGGCGAATGGGTGAAAATGTGCATGCAGTGTGGTGTATGTGCTGGTTCATGTCCTTTAGGTAAACATTGGGATCATCCTCCGCAGGAAATCTTCATGATGATTCGCGCCGGTAAGCGCGAAGAAGTACTGACATCAGATTCAGTGTGGATGTGTACTTCTTGTTACAACTGCATCGTGCGTTGTCCACGTGAGCTGCCGATCACTCACATCATGCATGGTCTGGCGAATTACGCCAAACGTCT
>JBEQLM010000237.1:0-3167 GCA_040325975.1 Gammaproteobacteria bacterium
GAGGGCTTCGCAAAGTTCGCTCATACGGGTTTTAACGGGCATGCCTTCCCAGAATTCGGTTTTGTATTTTACGTCGATACCGTAGGCACTGGTGTCCTGTGAAATCACCAGTAGTTCCTGTACGCCGGCTTCTTTTAAGCGTTTGGCTTCGGCGAGTACATCATTCACCGGGCGGCTTTCTAAATCGCCACGCAGTGCGGGAATTATGCAGAAGGTGCAACGATGGTTGCAGCCTTCGGAAATCTTTAGATAAGCATAATGTCGGGGTGTGAGTTTGACGCCCTGTGGTGGTACTAAATCCATGAAAGGATCGTGTTGAGGCGGTAGGTGCTGGTGTACTGCATCCATGACTTCGGTGGTGGCGTGTGGGCCACTAACAGCCAGGACTTGAGGATGGGTTTTTTGTACCACATCACCTTTGGCACCCAGGCAGCCGGTGACAATGACTTTGCCATTTTCAGCCAGTGCTTCGCCGATAGCGTCCAGTGATTCTTCGACCGCAGCATCGATAAAACCACAGGTGTTAACCACGACGAGGTCAGCATCTTCATAAGACGGCACAATGTCGTAACCTTCTGCGCGCAACTGTGTGAGAATATGCTCCGAATCAACGGTGGCCTTGGGGCAGCCGAGGCTGACGAACCCGACTTTATGTGATTGTCTTGGGTTAGTTGGATCGGATTTATTATTGGAAGACATGGATGTACCTTTTATTTGTTGCGGCTATTTTACCTGATGAGCGATTGAGATGAGCGATCACGAAGAAAAATTTGGTTCTCTGTCACGTGTATACGGTGATGAGATGATGAAGATGTTGGCTGAAGTGCATATTTGCATTGTCGGTCTTGGTGGCGTCGGCTCATGGACGGCGGAAGGGCTGGCCAGATCTGGTATCACTAAAATAACTTTAGTCGATGGTGATACCATTTCACGCAGTAATACTAACCGGCAAATTCACACGCTGGAATCAACCATTGGACAATCTAAAGTCGAGACTATGAAAGCACGCATACTGGATATTAATCCTGAATGTGAGGTTCAGACCATCGAACAATATATTGATGGCGATAACCAGCGCGATATTCTTGAACGGGGTTATGACTGTGTGATTGATGCTATCGATGAATTTAGAACTAAAGCCAATATTATTTATTGTTGCAAGCGAAATAAAATACCAGTGATCACTACTGGTGGTGCGGGTGGTTTAATTGATCCTACACAAATCCAGATATCCGATTTATCGAGTACCTGGAATGATCCACTGGCAGCCAAAGTGCGTTCAGAATTACGCTGTCAGTATGGTTTTACGCGTAATAAGCGATACAGTTTTGGTGTACCCTGCGTGTATTCAGTAGAACAGCAGCGTTATCCTGATCAGGAAGGCAAGGTGGACTACGCTAAACCGGGTGTTTCAGGTTTGTCATTAGACTGTAATTTTGGTTATGGCTCCAGTGTTGCGGTGACTGCTATGTTTGGTTTTACTGCGGCGTCTACGGCGATTAAGTATATGGCGCAAAAAAAAGAGCTTGTTATTAAATAGTTGCTGTTCTAGTTTTTACCATTAAATAAAAAAGGCTCCGAAAGGAGCCTTTTTTATTTGTGTGATTTGTTTTTTTATCAGGCGCTACAGACATCAACCGCCTGTAAGCCTTTATCGCTTTCAGCAACTTCAAAAATAACCGTTTGACCTTCACCTAATGAACGGTGGCCTTTGCCTTGAATTGAGCGAAAGTGGACAAAAATGTCTTCACCATTTTCACGTGTGATGAAACCAAAACCCTTGGCAGCGTTGAACCACTTTACGGTACCCGATTCACGACCAGAACCAATTTTGACGGCTTTATGTGATGAACTGGATAGCTTGCTGGTAATGATGCAGGCGATCAAAATACTGATGAACGAAATTAAAAATAGTGGCAAGTGTGTTGAGATGTTTGCAAGATTGGCTTCACTGCCAGGTATTTTCAGGTTGATAACGGTAGCGATGACAGATGTAATGACGCTAATGATGATTATTTTTATATATCGATTCATGATAATTATTTGATACCTCTAAAATGTCTATTGTAAAAAATGGTGAATGTCAGCTTGATAAGGTTGTAGAGCTAAACGCGTATGAGTATACATGACGAAAACTCAGACATATAGTTAGCTTTTGCGTGGAATTATGAAATTATTTTTTGTCGCGTGCTATTTTAGCCATCAGCTCTTCAACAGGGGTTTCGCTGGGTAATTGCAGGTGAAAACTATGTTCTTCCAGATTTTTTATTATTAGCACTGGGTCTTCTCTGGCGAGTTTTTTATTGGCGTCAAGTTCCAGTTCCATCGCAAAGGTAATAATACCAAGACTATTGAAAATCTCTTTGGGCACGTTTGAGAAATCATCTTCCTCGGCTAGATAGATGTACATATCTGGCTTTCGGCTACATCTATAAATATAACAAATCATGTTTAAGCTATTCCATTTAATGATACGGCGTTATAAACCAGCATCTCGTGATGCTCGTTTACCAGTTGTAAACTCCGCTCGCTCGACTACTTTATGCCTTGTCTCATCTTCAGTCATAACGCTTAAATAGTTGATCATTTGATATTGTTTAGTACTTTTTTAGCGGCAGCGATGGTTTTGTCTAACTCATCATTGCTGTGCATGGTAGAGACAAAGCCTGATTCATAAGCAGAGGGTGCCATGTAGATACCTTCGTCCAGCATGCCGTGGAAGAACTGTTTGAATTGCTCGACGTTACATTGAGTTGCCTGCTCAAAACTGGTTACCTTTTCTTCTGAGAAAAACAGGCCGAACATGCCGCCAACGCGGTTGCAGGTCATGGCGATGCCAGCTGATTTGGCGGCATCCAGAATGCCGTCGGTGAGGTATTCCACTTTTTTGGATAGCTCATCGAAAAAGCCGGGAGCTGAAATTAGCTCCAGTGTTTTCAGGCCTGCGGTCATGGCGATAGGATTGCCAGATAAAGTACCCGCCTGATAAACCGGTCCCAGCGGTGCAATTTTTTCCATAATCTCACGTTTGCCGCCAAAAGCACCGACCGGCATACCGCCACCGATGACTTTACCCAATGTAGTTAGATCAGGCGTGATGCCATAATGACTTTGTGCGCCACCCAGAGCAACGCGGAAACCTGTCATGACTTCATCAAAAATTAAGA
>JBEQLM010000238.1:0-3141 GCA_040325975.1 Gammaproteobacteria bacterium
ATTTTGTATGTTATATGCTGGAGCTGCAAGGACGAGGCTGTGATGATGCGCAAATAAATAATATGCTTGATGCGCTGGAACTTGATAAAAATTCGATGCAGTCATCAGTGGGTAATCTTTCCAAAGGCATGACACAAAAACTGGGTTTGGCCGCCTGTTTATTGAGTGATAAAAAATTGCTTATGCTTGATGAACCTATGAGTGGCCTCGACCCAAAAGCCAGAGTTCTGTTTAAAACTGAATTACAAAATAAAAAAAGACGTGATTCAGAAGATCCTGGACTTTCTGTTTTTTTTAGTTCACACGTACTGGCCGATGTCGACGAACTGGCAGATCGAATAGCTGTATTGCATAAAGGCAAACTTATGTATGTTGGCAGCACTAATGGTTTAAAAGAAGAATATAAAACAGCTACGCTTGAAGATGCGTATATGCAGTGTATAAAAGCGTAGTCGGCATTTTTCAGTAAAAAGATTTTAACTGAAACTAACGAATGCCAACTAATAACTTAAGTTTTTCAAATATTCAATTCCTTAATCTTTCGCGTTAAGGTATTTCTACCCCAGCCCAATAATATTGCGGCTTCCTGTTTTCTTCCTCGTGTTTGTTTTAATGCGGCTTCAATCAGCAGGCGTTCGACATCCGGAATAATTTCATTAGCAATTTTTTCTTTACCTGACTGCATGGCGTTTTCTGCATAGCGAGAAATACTTTGCCGCCAGTTGCTGCTGGTTAATGACTGACTTTGATTTTCAGCGCGTAATTCATCAGGTAAATCAGAAAGATGAATTGATTTTCCTGAGGTCATTACCGCTAACCAGTGACAGGTATTTTCTAGTTGACGTACATTGCCTGTCCATTCTAGTTTGGATAAATAGTCTGTGACTTCAGGAAGTAGTTGCTTAGATTCTACGTCCAGGTCTTTGGTTGCTCTGTGTAAAAAGAGGTTGAGCAAGGCAGGAATATCTTCGCGTCTTTCCCGCAGTGCGGGTAAATGAATACGAATAACATTGAGTCGATGATAAAGGTCTTCACGGAATAGACCTTCTTTAACACGCTGCTCAAGGTTTTGATGTGTCGCAGCGATAATACGTACATCAACTTTAATTGGTGTGTGGCCACCAACACGATAGAACATGCCATCGGCGAGTACGCGTAATAAACGTGTTTGTAATTCGGAAGGCATATCACCAATTTCATCAAGAAATAAAGTGCCACCATCGGCCTGTTCAAAACGACCCTTGCGTTGTGCTTGTGCGCCGGTAAAAGCGCCACGTTCATGGCCAAACAATTCTGATTCGAGTAAGTCTTTGGGAATGGCTGCGGTGTTTAATGCAATAAAAGCGCGTTCTGACCTGGGGCTGTGTTTGTGTAAAGATAGTGCAACCAGTTCTTTACCTGTTCCGGATTCGCCAGTAATTAATACATTAATGTTAGATTTAGAAAGTCGACCAATTGCACGGAATACTTCCTGCATGGCCGGAGCTTCACCTATAATTTCTGGGAGTGATTGTGGTGCCAGTATTTCACTGTATGATTCATGTCGTCGAGCACAGGCACGTTGTGCTAATGAAATAGCATCATCGATATCAAAAGGCTTAGGCAGGTACTCAAATGCGCCACCCTTAAAAGCTGAAACTGCACTATCCAGATCAGAGTGTGCGGTCATAATAATGACAGGAATTTCAGGGTAAGATTCTGACAACGCTGAAAGCAATGTTAAACCATCCATGCCCGGCATACGCACATCGGTAATAATAGTGTCAGGTTCTGAATGTTTGAGTCGGTCAAGAATGCCATCAGCTTTATTAAAGCTGGTGACTTCCATACCTGCCTGTTCAAGTGCTTTTTGTAACACCCAGCGAATCGAGTCATCGTCATCAATAATCCATATTTGTTGTGTTTCGTTCATAGTGCTTACTCGGTGCTCGTGTGAAGAGGTAATAACAAAGTGAAAACGGTGTGACCAGGTGAACTGGAAAATTCTATCAGACCGTTATGTTGGTTAATCAATGTTTGTGCAATGGACAGGCCAAGACCAGTGCCTTCTGCATGACCGGTGACCATAGGCAGGAAGATGTTTTCCTTGATGTCATCAGGAATGCCGGGGCCGTTGTCGATGATGTCAATTTTTGCGACTAGAGGGTAGGCGTTTTCACCAATGGTATAATTTCTCAAAGGCCGAGTGCGAAAAGTGATTTCGCCATCTTTAGACACTTCTTTAATGGCATTGCGCGTAATATTCAATATCGCCTGAATAATCATCGACTCATCGCCATAAATATCGGGCAGGCTGGGATCGTAGTCAGCAGAAAACTTAATGGTGTTGGCTTCAACCTGAACAAGACTGCGAACATGTTCCAATATTTGATGAATGTTGAGATAATTTTTATTGGGGATATCTCGTGGCCCCAGCATTCTGTCAACCAGCTTCTTCAGGCGGTCAGCTTCGCGAATAATGACATGGGTAAATTCGCGATCCTGATCATTGCTGAATTTTCTTTCTAATAACTGTGCCGCGCCACGTATGCCGCCTAAAGGGTTTTTAATTTCATGTGCGAGTCCTCTCAAAAGACTGCGACTGGCCTCGCTTTGATTGAGTAGATGTTTTTCCTGTGCAAGTTTCCGGTGTCGGCCACGACCGACGAATTCGAGAAGTAGACAATGGCCGCTATCATCGTATTCGATGGGTGAAGCCATATAGTCCACCGCTAGTGATTGGCCTGTTCGAACAGCAAGGTCTTCTTCATAAGCAGAGAAGGGGTGCTGGGTTTGCAATGAGCTTTTGATGCGTGAGAAGAATCTGGGCTCGTGAATAATGAGTTCGTGAATAGGGCGATGTTTGGCACGGGCATAACTGATCTGAAACATCATTTCTGCTGATGGGTTCATGTACTCGATACAAAGCTCCTGATTGATAACGAGCACAGAAGAATGCAGATTATCAAGAATAGCCTGAGCAGATTGTTGAGTGGATTGAGTCATTGTCTATTCATTGTGCAAGTATCGAACCAGAAATTAGTAATATACAAAAAACTTTTAATAAAAATAAAAGATATATAAAACAGGCGTTTATGATTAGCAAATGTAGATTGCAGTGAGCATGAGGTAGAACCTCAATGAGAATTAAGCTGTACGCAT
>JBEQLM010000239.1:0-3131 GCA_040325975.1 Gammaproteobacteria bacterium
GCAGCGGCTATCGCTGGCATTTATGCCACTGTCGATAGAACCCGGGGTGTGTGGAAGTCGCCGGCCAATGAAAGCCTTGCCTCGGTTCGTTCACTGACGGTTGATATTGATAAAGATACCAACGACGAAATGAATGTCCATACCACCGGAAAATCTATTAATGCCATTCGATTTTTCCATGGCAAGGGTTACATGGTGTGGGGTGCCAGAACTCTGGCAGGTAATGATAATGAATGGCGTTATGTATCCGTGCGGCGTTTTTTCAATATGGTGGAAGAGTCCGTTAAAAAGGCCACCGAACCCTTTGTCTTTGAACCCAACGATGCCAACACCTGGTCAAAGGTCAAGGCGATGATAGATAATTTTCTGACGATACAATGGCGGGCGGGTGCACTGGCCGGAGCCAAACCGGATGATGCTTTTTTTGTCAGGGTTGGTCTGGGAATCACTATGACGTCGCTGGATATACTGGAAGGACGCATGAACATAGAAATCGGTATGGCAGTAGTCAGGCCAGCTGAATTCATTATCCTGAAGTTTTCACACAAGATGCAGGAAGCTTAAGGCACCGCTATGAAAAAAACCATGCCCGACACATTTACAGTCAAGCATTTAATTCAACCACAGCTGGAAGAATAAACCATGTACAAGACTCCTGGCGTATTCATTGAAGAAATATCAACTTTTCCACCCTCTGTCGTTTCGGTTGAGACAGCAATACCTGCTTTTATCGGCTATACAGAGAAAGCACTCGACGAGAGTTTAGAATTTAATCCGACCCGGATCAGATCTCTATTGGAGTACCAACAACTCTTTGGTGGGGACTTTGTTCCGGACGTTTACCGGGTCACCCTTGATACCGATCACGATAATGCGGTGACAGCTATCATGCCGCGAAATATTTCGGATACTACTGCACGACGCTATTACATGTATTCCTGTCTGAGGCATTTTTATGCCAATGGGGGAGGCGCCTGTTATATCGTTTCGGTAGGTTCCTATAGTGACGATCCAGCAACAGGAGAAACCACCACACCCAGTGGTCTGATCGGTGGATTGTCTCGTCTTGAGCGGCTGGATGAACCCACTATGCTGTTATTTCCTGATGGTGTTTCTCTTAGCAGCGAAACCGATCTCGGCAGTGTACAGGTCGCAGCTCTGGCACAATGCGCCAAGTTGCAGGACCGCTTCACCGTGATGGACCTTATGAATGGAGATCAGGCAGCAACAATATTGCTCAACCCGATTGAGAACTTCCGCAATAACAGTGGAACCAGCAACCTCAAATATGGGGCAGCCTACTACCCCTGGCTGAATACGATATACAAGCCAACGGTTAATTTTGCTCAACTGGTATTTTTTAATGAATCTGCTGTTGCTATCAGTGATGGTGATATTGACAGTCTATATGGCGACATCGCAGAAGACGACAGTCTGGATGCCCTGAGCGTGGTGGCCCGTGGTGCCAATACGAATGTGCAAACTGCCGTCAGTTCGGTGAACATCAGCGCCATGACGGGTACTGACCCATTAACCCTGAATCACGGAAATATCAGTCAGCTGATGGAACATTATAGTCATCTGGTTAATGTGTTACGTGAGACACCTCCCACACCAGCATCCGATGTCAAGGATGCCCTTGCAAACCTTTTCGTACTGCCTCGTGCAATCGCACTTTCATTTCAAGTACTTGAAGCGGCAACACTAGGGGATGAAGTAGATCAGATGATCGCAGATATGGCAGAAGACGGCAGCACGGCTGTAGTCACAACAGTTGGTTTAATTGCATATGAGAGAAATACCAGTGTGAGAGGTACCTTGCCAGGTACTCGATCAGTTGAAAATGTAGAAAGTGATTATAACTCACTGGATGGCACAGCATGGTTAAGCAGTAGTTACGCAACGACAGTAGATGTACCAACAGATAACACCCACTCATATACAGGTACGATGTATGAACGGGCCATGAGTATCAGTGCCGACCTGGAAGGCATTATGTCCAGGCTTGCGACGGCGTATTTGTCCATTTTCGAATCCTCTGCATACCTTGCCAGTGAGGCCGAAAAAAAACTCTTCACTGTTCACCCAGTCTTTGTCGCTGTGCTTGAGCAAACCAATAAGGTTATGGGATTGATACCTACCAGCGGAGCCATGGCGGGGATTTACGCCACTGTGGATCGCACCCGTGGCGTGTGGAAGGCACCAGCCAATGTCTCCATCGCTGACATTAGCGGCCCGGCGGTCAAGATCAACGATGAAATTCAAGGTAATCTCAACGTAGATAGCTCAGGTAAAAGCATCAATGCAATTCGTGTCTTCACCGGCAAGGGGACTATTCTCTGGGGTGCTCGTACCCTGGATGGCAACAGTAATGAGTGGCGTTACGTCTCGGTTAGACGCTTTTTCAATATGGCCGAAGAATCCATCAAAAAGGCCTCCGAACCCTTCACCTTTGAACCCAATGACGCCAATACCTGGGTACGTGTACGCGCTATGATCGAAAACTTTTTGACGATCCAGTGGCGCAACGGTGCCTTGGCCGGCGCCACTACAAAACAGGCCTATTACGTCAAGATCGGGCTAGGCGAAACCATGACAGCACAGGACATTCTTGAAGGTCGTATGATCATCGAGATTGGAATGGCGGTGGTTCGGCCGGCTGAATTTATTATCCTGAAGTTTTCTCACAAGATGCAGGTTTCCTGATTCGATTAATTCACTACAAGAGAGTATTTTGCCATGGCAGATTATCCACTTACCAAGTATCACTTTTCAGTCGACTGGGGCGGTACCAAAATTGGCTTTACTGAAGTTACCGGCCTTGAAGTTACTACCGAAAAAATCGAATACCGAGACGGTGCCAGTCCCGAATTTAGTAAGAAGCAAATGCCCGGTATGCAGTCCTTTGGCGACCTGACATTAAAACGTGGCATATTCGCAGGTGATAATGAGTTTTATGACTGGTGGAATTCGGTTTCACTAAACACGATTGAACGCCGTGATATTACTGTCAGTCTGTTGAACGAAAACCACGAACCGGTTGTTGTCTGGGTCATTAAAAATGCCTTCCCCACCAAGGTTACTTCAACAGACCTGAATTCGACAGGTAATGAGAATGCGATTGAAACCCT
>JBEQLM010000023.1:0-13139 GCA_040325975.1 Gammaproteobacteria bacterium
GGAAGAAGCCAACGATTACCGCTACTTCCCCGATCCTGATTTATTGCCAGTAGTCATCGATGAAGCTTATGTTGAGCAGATTAGAAAAGAATTACCCGAACTGCCCGAGCAGAAAAAACAGCGTTACATTAAAGAATTTGATCTGTCTTCTTACGATGCCGATGTTATTACCTCTTCCAGAGAGCTGGCCAATTATTTTGAAACGGTACAGGCCAAATGCGGCGATGCAAAATTAGTCGCGAACTGGGTGACTGGTGAGTTAGCGGCAAGACTGAATAAAGAAGAAATAGAAATTACTGATTCGAAGGTAGACGCTGAAGCTTATGCTGGTCTATTGCTGCGTATTAAGGACAATACCATTTCAGGAAAAATCGCCAAAGATGTTTTTGAGGCGATGTGGCAGGGTGAAGGCAGTGCTGATCAAGTCATCGAAAGCAAAGGCCTGAAACAGATTACCGATAGCTCAGCGATTGAAGCCATGGTCGATGAGGTTATCGTGAATAATCCGACTCAATTCGAAGAGCTGAAAAGTGGTAAGGATAAAATGATGGGTTTCTTTGTTGGTCAGGTAATGAAAGCTTCTGCTGGTAAGGCCAATCCCGGGCAGGTTAATCAGTTGATGCAGAAAAAACTAAAAGGTTAATAATGAACGAATCTGAATTTATTGATCTAGCCGAAGAAACCATCGAAGCCATACAGGAAGCTATCGACGAAAGTGATGCTGATATTGATTACGATGAAATCAATGGTGTACTGACTTTGGAGTTTGAAAATGGCAGTCAGATTATTTTCAGCAAGCAAACACCCGCAAAGCAATTATGGATGGCGGCAAAAGCTGGTGGTTTTCATTTTGATTATGACGATGCTACGCAGCAATGGCTGTGTGACAGTGGTAATAAGGAAAACTTACATGCCATGTTGAATCGTTTGTCTTCAGAGCAGGCAGGTGAGTCTGTTGAGATTTTTTCTGTTTGACTATTGCGGCAGAGGCACTTCTCATACCCTTTCATCACTCCTATTTTTTTATCTTTTCTAAATCAGAAGAAAAGATCAACCACTGGCGCGGCAGATCCTTCATGAATAACGAGGTAAGGTCTGGGTCAAAAGTAACGCTCCAGTCTACTTTGCTACCTGTTTCGCTCTCAAATTTTCGTGTTTCAAACCAGTTGATCATTCTGATTCCAGAAAAGTTATTGGCCACTTCCTGACTAAATACCTGTCGCCACCAGGCCTGTTTAATAAGATATTCACTGTCACCACCAACCGCAGTATTGTATAAAGCGGCGGTTTCAGTGATGGCCATTGGTTTGCCATGCTGCACCACGTAGGTATCATAAAAATCGGGCACAGCACGCTCATCACCATTCTTACCTACATAATTGCCGGTGATTCTATCAATAAAACTGTGTGCTTCAGGAATTTCGTTTTCACCCCAGGGGTATGTATTCCCCCAGTGATAAACCGACATCCCTACCCAGTCAACAACATCATCACCTGGGTAAAACGGAGCATACATATCATCTAATAAATCAAGGCGTCCATCCCTATTAGTATCTAACAGTTTAAAGTTATGGCTGCCTGGCGTAGCCAGATAGCCACCACTATCCGGTGGATAACTGCCACCAATATTCGGAGCCCAAAGCATGGCAGTAAGTGGGGCATGTTTGTGAATTTCAGATGCCAGTATACGGAATGCGCGCACATATTCTATGGGTTGCTGAGACCAGGGATACCAGTAGCCATTCATTTCATGGGCAAAACGCAAGAACACTGGAACTCCTCTTTTATTATACGCTGCAAAGCGTTTCGCTAACTCAGCAGCAAGATGAGGGGTGATGATATCCAGACCATCATAAGGCTCCAGAGTTACCAGCGCCGATCCACCCTGTTGTGCTACCTGGTTGATAAAATTATCAAGGTCATTTTTTTTATCCTTACCAAGCGGCAAGTGAAAGAACGCCACATAAACAGCTGCGGGCACGCCCAGGCGTTTGTTGAATGCGGCAGCACTATCATGTTGCCAATCCAGATAAACACCGAAGTAGGCCCCCTTAGAAGGTAAAAGAGGTGCTTTTAGAACAGGAGCGGCAACTACCGTACAAGCTGTTAATATCAAACAGATGAAAATGCTAATGGGATATATCTTCATAAGATTATTTTGGATACGTTGCAGTTGGAAGAGATTACTCTCTGACTCAGGTTATTAACTAATAAGGTACAACCACTTCAACACCAAGATAACGTGATGTTGAGTCGCCACTCTTTCGAACACCCGCTTTAACACCAAGAGAAGAATTATTTTGAATAGCTATACCTGTAATAGCCCAGCCGAATTGCTGTATATCATAGGAAGGATCACCCTGAAAAATAATTTCCGGGCCATGGTATTTTTGTCCACTAAATTTCCCAAGCAAACGAAAACGCGTCCAATAAGCTTTATTGTCTGTTCCATAGTCAAGAATGCCATTAATTTTTAGTGAAGAAGATAACTGCCGCTCTCCTGAAAGCCCTAACTTTATATCGGTTTGAATACCTCTGGACTTATTACCTAGATCATCAGGCGTCAAGCGCGTATTACCACGAGCAGTACCAATCTTTGCATTCCACCAGTAATTGCTAGCCGAATCATGATAAGCAATAGCCGCAGAGACAGAATTTACTTTTGCGTTAATCTCAGTTGTTCCAGCATCGTAAGAATATGTCAGAAAATCAGTCCATAGATGCATGACAAGACCGTGCGCCAGTGAGTTATCAGGCAGAGGAATCAAAGCGCCTACAAAAAGATAACTTGACGAACTTGATGTTGACTCAATTCCAGTCAGTAACAGACCCTCGGCAGCAGTGGTGAATGGCAAAGCTAACAGAGACGATAATAATATAGCTGTACAGAATCTATTCATCATTACAAAGTTCCCTGTCCCCCACCCTTGATTAGCACGGTGTACGTTCAAATTTACAAATACCATCTACGGTATTTACCCCGTTGCGGGTAGCCAGAAAACGGCTATTCAAATTCACTCCCAATCAATTTGAAATACTGTCTTGTTGTCTGCGATGAAAAGCTTTTTATTTTGTTTTTTTACTTTTCTTCAACTTGGCCGTTTCTTCTTTAAGCTTTTTCTTTCTTAGCAAATCTTTTTCTTTTTCTTTTTTCAATAAAGATTTTTCTAGTTGCTCTGCTTTTTTTAATTCTGATTGAGCAGCTTTGAGTTGCTCTTGAATTTCTTTTAGCTCTTTATCTGCTGCATTAACGGCGGTCTTTCTCACTGGTTTTTTCTTTGATGCAGCCACCTTTTTTGTAGTTGTTTTAGGTTTTGCCACAGTTGCTTTTTTCTTTACCAGCTTAGGCATGATGTGTTTTTTACGTGCCGGGCGTTTAGGCTTTTCTGCTTCAGCCTGAGTGCGAATAATTTCGGGCTGTTTGTTGTTTTTCTTGATGCGCTCATCGTTGATGGCTTGTGCGATGGAAATAGATTGTAGATTGACGCGTTTCGAACGCATACCACGAAGAGCTGATTTAATACGTTTGGTGATTTCTTCGATAGTACCTTGCGCATCGATAAGATGGAGTTTGTTGTGCTGCTTGTATAAATCACTAAGAGGTTGTGTTTGCGTGTGATAAATACGCAGGCGACGATCAATAGTTTCTTCGTTGTCGTCTGAGCGATGATGCAGGGGGCCGCCGCAATGGTCACATCGACTATCAATCATAGGAGGGTTAGTGAAGCTGTTAAACAGCTCGCCGCATGCGACACAAGTGAGTCGTCCGACCATACGTTGCATCAGCATGTCAAAATCAACGTCGAATTTCAGTACCACATCAATGGGGCGACCCAGTTTGTTGAGTAGTATATCGAGCTCTTCGGCCTGTATGGTGTTGCGTGGAAAACCATCAAGAATGAAGCCGTTTTCTGCATCGGGACGGGTAATTCGTTCACGAATCATACCGATGACGATGTCATTGGGTACAAGCTGACCAGCATCCATAACCGCTTTGGCCTGTCGACCCAGTGGTGTTTGAGCAGCAACAGCTGCACGTAACAAATCACCCGTAGAAACCTGCGGAATGTTGTATTTTTCGATCAAATATTTGGCTTGTGTGCCTTTACCAGACCCCGGTGGTCCGATTAATACTATGCGCATGTGTATGCTCCCTTTCGGCCATTGTCGACGCGATTGAGTGGATTGTATAGATTGCAGTGTGATTGTCGAGCCTCTTACCATTGAAACCCTATATAATTAGCGTAATTTTTTCATATGAATAGGAAAAACTGGGTGCCAGGTCTTTTTTTGATAGATTTTACTGATAATTTGATACCTAGAGTACAGGCTTAATATTGTGTCTTACGGTTCCTCTATAGGTGATTCCTCATCTAGCTCAAGCATATTTAAAAGTCGTGCAAATGTTGCTGCGGTGATTTGCATATTGATGATAGTGGCTTTGTTTGTGCGCCTGGGTAAACTACAAGTTACCGAATATGCACATTTTTCGGATTTATCTGAGAACAACCGTGTTCGTCTGATGGCTTTGCCACCAAATCGCGGTCTTATTTACGACCGTAATGGTGTGATACTGGCTGAGAATCGTCCAACCTTCCATCTGGAATTGATTCCTGAGCAAATTGATGACATTGATACGATGCTCAAAGAACTGAGCACAATCGTCAGCTTGAGTGAACGTAATGTGAGTGATTTTCGTAATTCCATGCGTACTCATCGATCCTTTGAAAGTATTTCGCTACGCACCCGTCTGGATGATGTTGAGGTAGCACGTCTGGCTGTCAATCGGCATCGCTTTCCGGGTATGGATATTACAGCACGTTTGACCCGGCATTATCCACAAGGTGAGTCAGGCGTTCATGCTGTGGGTTACGTTGGACGAATTAACGAGAAGGAACTGGAGAAGATTGATCAGGGTAATTATCGAGGTACGTCACATATCGGTAAAACCGGCATAGAGCGGTTTTATGAGGACGATCTGCACGGCACGGTGGGGCAGCAAAAAGTTGAAATTAATGCGGAAGGCCGTATTTTAAAAGTGGTCGATAAAATTCCGCCTGTACCCGGCAATGATCTTTTTCTAAGTTTGGATATTGAATTACAGAAGGTAGCCGAAGCCGCGTTAGGTGAGAAACATGGTTCAGTAGTGGCGATAGTGCCTGAAACAGGTGAGGTTTTGGCATTTGTCAGCACACCAACCTATGACCCTAATTTATTCGTACATGGTATTAGCTTTGCTAAATATGATGAGTTAAAGGCATCCGAAGGCAAACCTTTATTCAATCGACCTTTATTTGGCCAGTACCCACCCGGTTCTACGCTTAAACCCTTTATCGGGCTAGCGGGTTTGGAGACACAGACGGTGACTGTGGATGAAAAAGTCAAATGCAAGGGTCATTATTTAATAGCGGATGATGAAACCAAGCGTAAATACCGTGATTGGAAAAAAAGGGGGCATGGGATTTCAGATATGGATAAAGCCATCGAAGAATCCTGCGATGTGTATTTTTATGATTTAGCTTATCGCATGGGTATTGATCGTTTGCACGATTTTCTGGACAAGTTTGGTTTTGGTCAAAAAACGGGAATAGACCTGTATGGTGAACGCAGGGGATTATTGCCCTCAAGACCCTGGAAAAAGAAAGTTTACGGAAAAAAATGGTATCCCGGTGAAACCTTAATCATGGGAATTGGTCAGGGGTATATGTTGGCGACACCTCTACAGTTGGCAGCAGCAACCGCGACTTTGGCGAATAAAGGTATGAAAGTTCAGCCGCATTTATTACAAAGTATCCGATCAACTGAAACAGGAGAAAAAGAAGTTTTTGTGCCGAATGAAAGTCAATTTGCTTTGCGCTATCCAGATCACTGGAACGATATGTTTCGAGCTATGAAAAAAGTGGTGCATGGTGTTTCAGGTACAGCACGGGCAACAGGCTGGGGCATGAAATATAAAATGGCGGGTAAAACTGGTACCGCACAGGTATTTGGTATTGCACAGGATGAGGAATATGACGAGGACACAGTAGCAAGAAAGTTACGTGATCACGGTTTATTTGTTGCATTTGCGCCTTATGAGTCACCCAAAATAGCGGTCGCAGTGGTGGTTGATAATGGCGAGCACGGCAGTTGGATGGCGCCTATTGCACGCAAGGTAATGGATCATTATCTATTAAAAAAAGATGACAAGTTAAGCAAGGGCGAACACGCTAATGATGAATAGAACATATGTTTTTGAAGCAAGCTATAACAGTCGTCTAACAAGTATTTTACGGGCAATTAACCTTGAACCCGTGTTATTTCTGAGCATCACGCTGTTATCCCTAGTCGGTTTGGGCATTTTGTATAGTGCGGGTGATGCATCAATTGAATTGGTTCAGAAACAGGGTTTTCGTCTGGGTTTGGCTTTTATGGTTATGGTGATAGTGGCACAAATTCCACAGCAACAACTGTATGTATGGACACCCTGGTTTTTTGTTTTGGGTATCGTTTTATTGCTTTTGGTGTTAATCATGGGTGATGTTGGCAAGGGTGCACAACGCTGGCTGGATTTGTACGTGATCAGGTTCCAGCCCTCTGAAATGATGAAGCTGGTGACACCAATGATGCTGGCCTGGTATTTATCTGAAAAACCATTGCCACCTAAAGCCATACCGTTACTGATTTCAGCGGTTCTGGTGATTGTGCCCACTGTATTGATAGCATCACAACCGGATTTGGGGACTTCTATCTTAGTCGCAGCCGCAGGATTCTTTGTGGTTTTTCTGGCAGGTTTAAGGTGGCGGGTGCTGTTTGCTGTTGTTTTGGCCGGACTGGCCTTTGTTCCCGTATTGTGGCGTTTGATGCATGATTATCAAAAACAGCGAGTTTTAACTCTGCTGAATCCTGAAAGTGATCCTTTAGGCAGTGGTTATCATATTATCCAATCAAAAATTGCCATTGGTTCAGGTGGCTTATACGGCAAGGGCTGGCTCAATGGCACGCAGTCACAGTTAGATTTTCTGCCTGAGCGTCATACCGATTTTATCTTCGCCGTGTTTGCCGAGGAATTTGGTATGATGGGCGC
Source organism: Gammaproteobacteria bacterium (assembly GCA_040325975.1). Lineage (GTDB taxonomy): Bacteria > Pseudomonadota > Gammaproteobacteria > SZUA-229 > SZUA-229 > LH-M37. Next base: position 7,067 of record JBEQLM010000023.1, read on the forward strand.
CATTGTTTTGCTGTCTTTATATGTATTTATCATTTTTCGAGGTTTGTATATTGCCAGTAATGCACAGGATAATTTTGGCCGACTATTGGCGGGCAGCCTGAGCCTGACTTTTTTTGTGTATTTGTTTGTTAATGTGGGTATGGTTTCAGGTATATTGCCCGTTGTGGGCGTACCGCTGCCACTGGTAAGTTATGGTGGAACCTCGATGGTGACTTTGATGGCTGGTTTTGGAATGATGATGTCAATCAATTCGAATCGACGGCTGTTGTCCCGATAATTTTAAAAGTATTAATAATATGCGCTTGATTGAAGCAGGAAGTATGATGAATAAAATATCCATAATTTTAGCTACAGTGGTTTTATTGTTGCCGCTTTCAGCTCAGGCTAATTATGCGCAGAGAGCAGATGTGCAAGAATTCATCAATCAAATGGTTAAGAAGCATAACTTCGACCGAACCACATTAAACCAGTGGGTGGCCAAAGCTAATAGACTGGATGGTGTGCTGGAGTCAATTGCTAAACCCGCCGAAAAAACTTTAACCTGGGAGCGCTACCGCCCTATTTTCCTCAAACAGAAACGCATTGACCTTGGTAAAGAGTTTATGCAGGAACATCACGCTTTACTTGAGCGCGCCGAGCAAGAAACGGGTGTTTCAAAAAGTATCATTACCGCCATCATAGGTGTTGAAACTTATTACGGCAGGCACAAGGGTAAAACTTCGGTGTTCGACTCATTGATGACCCTCGGTTTTGACTACCCTCCTCGCAGTAAATTCTTCAGAAGCGAACTCGAGCATTTTTTGTTATTAGCGCGTGAAGTTGATATTGATGTCAGTTCAATAAAAGGCTCATACGCTGGTGCTATGGGCATGCCACAATTTATTTCGAGTAGTTATCGTGCCTACGCAGTGGACTTTGATGGCGATATGAAGCGAGACTTATGGAATAGCACTGCTGATGTGATAGGTAGTGTGGCAAATTATTTTAAGAAACACGGCTGGCAGCGAGGTGGTGATGTTGTGCAGCGCGCCAGTGTGAAACAATACCCCGAAGACGCCACACGAACTAAATTAAAACCGCATACCAGTATTGCTGATTTTCGTCATCAAGGCGTGATCACCAATAAAGCCTATGCCGATGATGTGATGGCAACGTTAGTGACTTTGGAAGGTGATGATGGCATCGAGCACTGGTTTGGTCTGGAAAATTTTTATGTAATTACGCGTTACAATCATAGCGCTTTGTACTCAATGGCTGTATATCAATTAAGTCAGGAACTTGAAAAGTAGTTAATTTACGCTCATATGAAAAGACGTATTAATGACAGTACTTTTTACCTATTGGTATTGGTGATATCAACCATGCTGGCGTCATGTGCTGTGAAAGATGGTGCGCCTATAAGCTACAATCGTGATTGGCGAACTATTGAAGATGCTGTACCTCAGGATGAACCGTTCAGTCGTTACGGCAATCCAGATTCTTACATAGTATTTGGCCAACAATATAAGGTAATGTCTAACAATACAGGCTTTAGTGAAAAAGGCTTTGCCTCATGGTATGGCACAAAGTTTCATGGACAACGGACTTCCAGTGGCGAAACTTATGACATGTATGCGATGACAGCAGCGCACAAGTCATTACGTATCCCTAGCTATGTTGAAGTGACCAATTTAAATAATAACCGTAAGGCCATTGTAAAAGTTAATGATCGCGGCCCCTTCCATGATGGTCGAGTTATTGATTTATCTTACGCGGCAGCGACTAAACTGGGAGTTGCTGAAACGGGTACAGCACCTGTTACAATTCGTGTTGTTGGAGAAAAAAGAACCGAAACTACGTCTGTCAAGAACGTGCTTACTGATACCGTTATTGGTGATACTGCTATTGATTCCCCAATAGAGTCCTCGATTGAAAAATTAGTAGGCGATCAGTTTTATGTTCAGGTTGCAGCATTTTCCAGTGAAGAAAATGCCAGAAACATGCTAAATGATTTAATAGACAAAAAATTTCTAAGTGTACGCGTTCATGTTGATACCGCAAACGATAAGTTTCTATTTCGTGTTCGTATTGGCCCAGTTCCAACAAAATTTATTGCTGAGAAACTGGTACTGCAGTTAAAAGAAATTAATCATAATAACGTGAAAATTATTGCACATAACTAATCGAGTATCTGAGTTAATAAAAATGATGGATAATAAAATAAAATTTAAAAATATATTTACCTTGCTATTAATTGTCTTGCTGACTGGCTTTCAGTTTTCTGCGCAAGCCTCTGTCCCAGTACCTGCACCACCACAGGTTTCAGCTAAAAATTATTTATTGATGGATTTCAATAGTGGTCGAATTCTTGCTGAAAAAGATGCTGATATTCAAATTGAACCAGCCAGCATTACCAAGCTGATGACGTCTTATGTAATTTATAGTGAAATAGAAGCTGGAAGTTTGAGTTTAGATGAGCTGGTCACTGTCAGTGAAAAGGCCTGGCGAATGGGTGGCTCACGCATGTATTTAGATGTGGGCTCAAAAGTTAGTGTTGAGCTGATACTTAAAGGATTAATTATCCAATCGGGCAATGATGCCAGTGTCGCTTTGGCTGAGCATATTGCAGAGACTGAAGAAGCCTTTGTTGCTTTAATGAATCAACATGCTGCCAATCTGGGAATGAATTCGACTCATTACAAGAACAGTACCGGCTGGCCAGATGCTGAGCATTTAACCACCGCGCGTGATATTGCTATTCTGGCTGAGGCCTTTATTAAGGAGTTCCCTGAACAGTACAAGGGCTATTCTGAAAAGGTCTTTACCTACAACAACATAAAACAATATAACCGTAACAAATTACTGTGGCGTGATAAAAGTGTCGATGGTTTTAAAACTGGCCATACTGACTCGGCTGGTTATTGCCTGGCGGCATCAGCTAAACGTGCTGATATGCGATTAATTTCCGTTGTTCTGGGTACTGACAGTGAAAACGCACGTGCTTCGGTGAGCCAATCGTTATTGAATTATGGCTTCCGTTTTTATGAAACCCATAAACTTTATGCCGCTGGCGAAACTTTGAATAATTCTCGTGTTTGGCACGGTAGTAATGATAATGTCAATTTGGGTCTGAATAATGACTTGCATGTCACCATCCCCAGAGGTTCGTACAAGGAAATGGATGCCTTGATGAACGTTGATGCGAATATTACAGCGCCACTAAAAAAAGGTAGCCCGCTAGGTGAGGTTCGCATTGTGCTTGATGATGAACAACTAAGCAGCGTGCCTTTAGTTGCGCTACAGCAAGTAGCAAAAGGTAATTTTCTTCAAATCACAGCAGATTTCATATTGCAGTTATTCGACTAATGTCTGACAAAATTGTATTTTTGAATGGTGAGTATTTACCCGTAGAACAGGCAACTGTTTCAGTACTTGATCGTGGTTTTTTATTCGGTGACGGTATTTACGAAGTTATTCCTGTTTTTGGCTTGAAACCTTTGCGTATTGATGAGCACTTACAGCGATTACAAAATAGTTTGTCACGCATCAGCATGGACAATCCATTTGATAATGACGCATGGAAACAGATCTTTGATAAATTACTGGCACAGAATCCAGGTGATGATCGTGCAATTTACCTTCAGATAACACGCGGCGCACATCCAGTGCGTGATTTAAAAATTCAGGCAGCGAATTGCCCGACTATTTTTATGATGGTGTTACAGGTGGGCGCGGTAGATGTTAGTGAGTTAGAAAAAGGCATTGAGACTGTCACTATCGACGATTTTCGCTGGCATGCCTGTGATATAAAATCTATTTCACTGGTGGCTAATGTCATGCTACGTGAACAGGCAACACAATCTGGCGTCATTGATGCTATTTTAGTAAGAGAAGGTTATGTCACCGAGGGTACGGCGAGTAATTTTTTCATGGTGAAAGACAATGTTTTATACACGCCGCCAACCAGTCAGCATTTATTACCGGGCATAACGCGAGATTTGGTGCTTGAACTGGCCAGAGAAAATGGCATTAAATGTGAAGTTCGTCAAATAGCAGAAGCAGAACTGGAATCAGCCGATGAAATCTGGTTAACCAGTTCAACACGAGAAATCGCTCCGGTAATTCGACTCAATGGTAAAGATGTGGCTAACGCCAGGGCGGGTCTTGTATGGAAGAAAATGATCCATATATATCAGGATTATAAGCAAGCATTAAGACAGGCGTAGCATGAGTGATGAAGAGATAAATCAGGAAGAAACCTTATTTGAGTTTCCCTGTGAGTTCCCCGTTAAGGCCATGGGTAAGACTTGCACGGAGATGGAAATTGCCGTCGTCGAAATCATGAATCGTCACGTGCCTGATCTGGGTGAAGGCGCGATTAGAATGCGACCAAGCAGCAAGGGGACTTATACTGCTATCACTGTGACTATTCAGGCGCAGAGCAAAGATCAGCTGGACGCTATTTACATGGAGCTGACAGCCTGTGAGTTTATCGCTTACGCGATATAGTTTGTTGCAGTGAGACTGAATGTTCGTCATCTCGGGCTACAGCCCTATGAGTCTGTCTGGCAATCCATGCAGCAGTTCACCGATGACCGAGATAAAAACACCGAAGATGAAATTTGGCTGGTACAGCACCCGCGTGTATTCACCTTAGGGAAGGCTGGCAAGCAGGAGCACTTGCTCAATACCGCGGATATTCCCGTTATTAAAGTAGATCGAGGTGGTCAGGTAACCTATCATGCGCCCGGTCAGCTGGTGGCTTATATTCTGCTTGATCTCAATCGTCTGAATATTGGTGTACGTAAGCTGGTCACTAATCTTGAGCAGGCAATCATCGATACTTTGTCTGAATATGGCATCATGGCCGAATCCAGACATGATGCTCCAGGGGTATATGTTAAAGGTCGGAAAATAGCGGCCTTAGGTCTGCGAGTTCGCCGAGGCTGCTGTTTTCATGGTCTGGCGTTAAATGTGGATATGGATCTTGAGCCTTTTGCTAGAATAAACCCCTGTGGTTATGAGGGACTGGAAATTACTCAAATTACCAATTTGGTTGATGATGTTGATTTTGATCTGGTCAGCCAGCAGTTACTATCTCACCTTAAACAGCAATTGAAATATAGTGAACTCATAGACAGCGTAGAATTATGACATCAGATCAACCAGAAAATAAAAATTCACCACGTCGAGCTGTTGTCGGTGAAAAACATAAGGGAGCTGAAAAAGTAGCGCGTATTCCTATTAAGGTCGAGCAACCAGCTCAGCGTTTACGCAAGCCGAGCTGGATTCGAGCCAAGTCGCCTTTTCATCCCAACGCTAAAAAATTAAAAACAATTTTACGTGATCAAAAATTAAATACAGTTTGCGAAGAAGCGGCTTGCCCAAACCTCGGTGAATGCTTTGGTAAAGGTACTGCGACCTTTATGATTATGGGTGACATCTGTACTCGACGTTGTCCATTTTGCGATGTTGGTCATGGTCGACCATCACCGCTGGATCAAGATGAGCCAATAAAGCTGGCTGAAACAATTAAAGCCATGGCATTAAAATATGTTGTTATCACTTCAGTTGATCGTGATGATTTAAGAGATGGTGGTGCCGATCATTTTGTTTCCTGTATTTCAAAAATACGTGAATCTAATGCTAACATTGAAATAGAAATTCTAGTGCCGGACTTTCGTGGTCGCCTTGAAGTGGCTCTAGAAATAATGGCTCAGTCACCGCCAGATGTGTTTAATCATAATCTGGAAACGGTGCCACGTTTATATAAAAAATGTCGCCCCGGTGCAGATTACGAATGGTCATTAAATTTGCTGAAAGAGTTTAAGATCGCGCATGAAAAAGTATTGACCAAGTCAGGTTTGATGTTGGGCCTGGGTGAAAACAAAGAAGAAGTGATTGAAGTGATGCGTGACATGCGAGCACATAATGTGCAGATGCTGACGCTGGGTCAGTATTTGCAACCGAGTCAGCATCACCTGGCTGTTGAGCGTTATGTGACACCGGAAGAGTTTGATGAGTTGTACAAAATTGGAATGGATTTAGGTTTCACACATGTAGCCAGCGGGCCAATGGTGAGATCTTCATATCA
>JBEQLM010000240.1:0-3115 GCA_040325975.1 Gammaproteobacteria bacterium
ATCTAAACCGTCAGCATAATCGCGTTCGTCTGTTTGAAACCGGTATGTGTTTTAATCCGGGTGAAAAAGACGCCTTAGAACAGGTCAATATGATTGCTGGTGCAGTTTGCGGTAATCTGCTGCCAGAACAATGGTCGGCAGAAGCTAAAAAAGTTGATTTCTTCGACCTCAAAGGCGATCTAGAAGCGCTGTTAGCGCCCACAGGCAAGACATGTACGCTTGAGGCTGCATCGCATCCAGCTCTGCACCCAGGTCAATCAGCACGCGTCTTAATTGATGGTGAGTTTGCCGGATGGATCGGTGCGCTGCACCCGGAAGTCATGAAGCAGCTGGGCTTAGATGAAACGGTCTATGTCTTCGAATTAAATCTCGATATGGTGAAATCCACGGTTTTACCTGCATTTTCTCAATTATCGCGTTTTCCAGAAGTAAGACGTGATCTGGCAGTTGTGGTGGATGAAAGCGTGACTGTACAGTCGATACAGAACTGTATTAACGAAATAACCTCAGAATTACTGCAGAATATTAAAATATTTGATATATATACCGGTAAGGGTGTCGATTCAGGACGAAAAAGTGTCGCTTTAGGCTTGATTTTACAGGACTTTTCACGCACTCTTACCGACCACGATGTAGAAACAGAAGTAGAAAAAGTCGTTTCCACACTAAAACAAAAATTTGCTGCTACACTTCGGGAGTAGGTATGGCATTAACGAAAGCTGATTTGGCAGAAAGCCTGTATGAAGAACTCGGTCTCAACAAGCGTGAGGCTAAAGAACTGGTTGAATTGTTCTTTGAGGAGGTCCGTGCAGCACTGGGTGACGCTAATCACGTCAAACTTTCAGGCTTTGGCAATTTTATCCTGAGGGACAAGACCGAAAGACCGGGTCGAAATCCTAAAACAGGCGAAGAAATTCCAATTTCTGCTAGAAGAGTCGTTACATTCCGACCAGGTCAAAAACTGAAGCAAAGAGTAGAAGCTTATGCTGGAAGCGAGCAATAATAACGAATTACCAACAATACCGGGCAAGCGCTATTTCACCATCGGTGAAGTCAGCGAACTATGCGGGGTTAAATCCCACGTCCTGCGCTATTGGGAGCAGGAATTCACACAGCTAAAACCTGTCAAACGCCGCGGTAACCGTCGTTACTACCAGCGTCATGATGTCCTACTTATCCGTCAGATCCGCAGCCTGCTCTATGATCAGGGCTACACCATTGGTGGCGCACGCTTGAAATTAACGGGTGAAGAAGTGGCTGATGATAACAATCAGAGCCAGCAGATTGTTCGTCAAATGAGAACTGAACTAGAAGAGTTGCTAGTCCTTTTCAAAAGCTAGACATTTTTATACCGATTTTTTACAAAATCTTTCATTCCAGATCTTATAAGTTGAACCCGTTTCGGGTATCCTATGCGACCTTCACGGGGCGTAGCGCAGTCTGGTAGCGCACTACACTGGGGGTGTAGTGGTCACAGGTTCAAATCCTGTCGTCCCGACCAAATAAAAAAGGCTGTCTCTAACGAGACGGCCTTTTTTTTGGTCGGGACGACAGGATTAGTTCTTCAGCAGCATGCTTTTTATGCTGCGTAGGACGACGGTTCACAAATTTGAACAGCTGTTTTATAGCTGGCCCTGGAGGGGCAAAATACATGGATGTATTTTGTAAATCCTGTCGCCCCGTTCTCTCTGCTTACTACCATCTGATTTAGTGTCATCTCGAATACATGTGAGACTAATTTCGATTGGATCGAAATTGAATGGCTGATTTATAGCTAACCTGAAAGGCAAAATACATGGAAGTGTTTTGTAAATCTTAGCTTTTTCTTCAAGTTTCCCTAATCTGATATTTCAGTGGTAGTGGGTGCGACTACTTACTACAACAGAAGTTATATGTTGCTGCATTAGGTTCGTAATATCCATATAAAGCACCATGTTGTTTTAATCCCCAACCACCCCAATATTTAGTTAAACTCTTTCTAAATTAACTTTTAACACCACTTCTATTCCAATTTCACTATGAAAGACGCCAACCCGAACACGATTTACCTGAAAGATTACACCCAACCCACTTACTGGATTACTGATGTGGATCTGGTGTTTGATCTTGAAGAAGAGCAAACGTATGTGACTTCGACCTTAACGGTTAAAAAGAATGAGAGTATTTCTGGCGAACAGGCCCTGGTTTTACAGGGTGAAGAGCTGTTGCTTGATGGTGTCTCAATTGATGGCAACCTGCTTGAGCTTTCTGAGTACGCTGTTTCTGCCACCGATCTGGTTATTCATGTAGTACCTGACAGTTTTACACTGGAAATAAAAACCATCACAAAACCACAGGAAAATACCTCGCTTGAGGGTTTGTATAAATCCAGTGGCAACTTCTGTACTCAGTGTGAAGCCGAAGGATTCAGGAAAATCACTTATTTCCTCGACCGCCCCGATGTGATGGCGAAGTTCAGCACAACCATTATTGCCGATAAGAAAAAATACCCGGTTTTATTGTCGAATGGCAATCCTGTGGCTGCCGGTGATTATGATGGTGGGTACCATTGGTGTCGCTGGGAAGACCCGTTTAAGAAGCCTTGCTACTTATTTGCTCTGGTCGCTGGTGATCTGGCGTTTATTGAAGATCATTTTAAAACCATGTCGGGCAAGGATGTTTGTTTGCGTATTTATGTGCAGCATCACAATATCGATCAGTGCGACCATGCGATGCGTTCGCTGGTTAAGTCTATGCAGTGGGATGAGAGCGTTTATGGTCGTGAATATGATCTGGATGTTTATAACATCGTTGCAGTTGACGATTTCAATATGGGTGCGATGGAAAATAAGGGGCTTAATGTCTTTAACTCAAAATACGTGCTGGCGAAAAAAGAAACTGCCACCGATGTTGATTTTATCAATATCGAAGCGGTGATCGGTCACGAGTATTTTCATAACTGGAGTGGCAACCGTGTTACCTGTCGCGACTGGTTTCAGTTGACACTGAAGGAAGGTTTAACCGTTTTTCGCGATCAGCGTTTTACTGCAGATATGAATGCGGAAACGCCCAAACGTATCGATGATGTGAATGTGTTGCGTACGGCGCAGTTTGCTGAGGATGCGGGGCCGATGGC
>JBEQLM010000241.1:0-3097 GCA_040325975.1 Gammaproteobacteria bacterium
CCTTTGAATCAAAAGTACATAAAGATATACATATTATTGGAGATGCGAGTATCGCTGGCGCGATGCCCAAATCTGGATTTGCTGCGAACAGCCAGGGTAAGGTATGTGCAGCAGCGATAGTGTCTTCATTGAGAGGCATCGCTATGCCAGATCCTTCATACGTGAATACCTGTTACAGTCTGGTGTCTCCGGATTATGGAATTTCTGTCGCGGCGGTTTATCGTTATAGCGAAGACAAGGGTATTTATAAAACCGGCGGTGGTGTTAGCCCGATAGATGCTGATGCAGCATATCGCTTGCAAGAAGCACGTTATGCCAGGGGTTGGTATGACAGTATAACCATGGATGCGTTTGGTTAACTGCGTTAAAGGGGTCTGACCCCTTTTATTACTTTTATGACAAATGTCTGTGTGCAAGCTGTTTAGAGCATGTTCAAGTTAATTTCCAGACTAAAGATAGATAATGAAACAACTATAATTCGTCATTTATAATCTCAGTGATGGTATCCACTTGCCTGTCTTCAAGCTCTGGAAAAATTGGCAACGAAAAACAGTTTTGTGCCACTGATTCAGAGACGGGCAAACTGATGCCCTTATAAGCATTGCTATAAACATCCTGTTTATGCAGCGGAATAGGGTAGTACACTGCTGAGGCGATGTTATTTTCCTGTAGTGCTTTTATAATTACATCGCGCCTGGCATGTAACAGCGTGTATTGATGGTAGATATGCAAACCAATGTTATCTTCAAAGGCTGTTTGTATGCCGGTGTTAGCAAGGTTTCTTGAGTAGCGCTGAGCGACGCGCCGGCGGTCCTGATTGTATGCATCAATATGCTTTAACTTGATTCGTAGAATGACCGCCTGCAGTTCATCAAGTCGACTGTTGTAGCCGATGACATTGTGATGATAGCGTTCTCGACTGCCATGATTGCGCAGCACTTTCAGTTCGTTTGCATGCTGCTCATCATTGGTCGTGATCAGACCGCCATCGCCAAAGCATCCCAGGTTCTTGCTGGGAAAAAAACTGAAAGCACCAAACGCTCCGAAGCTGCCGGTACTTTTATTATCAATATGCGCGCCAAATGACTGGGCACAGTCTTCAATGACTAACAGACCTTTGTCATCGCAAAGTTTTACCAGTACATTCATATCAACCGGCTGGCCGAACAGGTGCACAGGTATGACTGCACGTGTTTTATCCGTTATTGCCTGCTCCACCTGGTTGAGGTCAATATTAAAAGTATTCGGATCAATATCGACAAACACCGGTGTCGCACCAACATAACTAATCGCCTCGGCAGTGGCGATAAAGGTGAATGGGGTGGTGATAACTTCGTCGCCTTCACCAATACCGGCTGCTATTAACGCCAAATGAAGCGCATCGGTGCCTGATGCAACGCCAACAGCGTACTTCACTCCAAGATAATCAGCCACTTCTTCTTCAAAGGCCTGTACATTAGGCCCAAGAATAAACTGTGTCGCAGACAGTGCTTCGATTAATGCACTATCGATTTCATGCTTCAATGCCTGATATTGAACTTTAAGGTCAACCATTGGAATGGTCATATAAATGTGGTGTCCATGTTAATTTAATAAAGCAGAAATACGAATGGCAGCATCCAGTGCACGGCGTCCGTCTTCACCGCTGACGACGACGGGCGTGTTGTTTATTATCGAATCTAAAAACGCCACGACTTCAAGATTGAGTGCATCATTTTTCACACAGGTTGATTTTTCACACACAATTTCGGGTATGCCAGGGTGCATTTCTTTAGCGCCTTTTTTGTAGATGCTCAAAACGTGATTATGAAAATCAACCGAGATATAGGCGTTGTGCTGGAAGATACGGATTTTTCGTTCGGTTTTTGCGCTAACACGACTCGCCGTAATATTGGCAATACAGCCATTTTCGAATTCAAGCCGGGCATTGGCAATGTCGGTGCTGCTGGTCAGAACCTGCGTACCTGATACACGCATGTCCTTGATATCAGATTTAACAATTTCCAGAATAATATCGATATCATGAATCATCAAATCAAGCACGACATTGACGTCAGTTGCTCTGGGATTAAACGGGGCCAGCCGGTGTGATTCGATAAACGTTGGCGTTTCCAGCGCGTTGCCAATGTCCATCAGCGCGGCATTAAAACGTTCCAGATGGCCGACCTGAATAAGCCGGTCATTCACCAGAGCCAGTTCAATCAGGTCATCGGCTTCATCAACCGTCACGGTGATGGGCTTTTCTATAAGTACATGGCTGCCGTTAACAAGAAAGTCACGTGCTATTTCGTGGTGCAACGTCGTAGGTGTGACAATGCTGACAGCGTCAACTTCACCTAACAATTCTTTATAATCAGTCAATGCCTGCACATTGTATTTATCTGCTATTTCTTTTGCAGTATCTGCATTTGCATCAACCACAGCAACAAGATCGCAACTTTCATGCGCAGCATATTTTTCAGCATGAAATTTCCCTAGATACCCAACACCAATAACAGCTGTTTTAATCCTGTTCATAGTAATTCACTCCAGTTACTAGAGGCTTAAAAATGTATACAGAGCAGAAAACAGGCTCAAATAGCACTAATTAATGCTACATAGGAATACTACTCATTGTCGCTTTATTATTTACCATATATATACTACTGGAATTTACCAAAACAGGCAGAATGATCAGTGTTCCTTTGATATCAACATAAATGATTATTGAATACTTATAGCGGACATGTTTTAACTATCCGCCATAAATCAGGATTTTAAAATTCGTATTCAACCATCAACTTTAAAATATTGTCAGCCGTCATATCATCAACACCGACCAACCAGCCCAGTTCATAGCCGAATTTTGCTGAATAATTGGGGTCAGAGTAAAATTAAAGTCAAAGAAATATGCTCAGACTCGACATAAGTGTTATACGGGTCGCACCTACCCAGCCTATTGAATTATAAATGTAATTGTTAAATGTCAGGACGTTTCAGAGGCTTAGATGCCATGTTTTGTAGATAAAATCACCACTTTAAAATCCGAAGTCTGAATAGTGTAATCGGAAGCAAATTCACCTATTTCATCCTGTTATTTATTTTCTCGGCGTTCTTT
>JBEQLM010000242.1:0-3101 GCA_040325975.1 Gammaproteobacteria bacterium
ATGTAGAAGATGACTGGAAGCAATTAAAAGTCGGTGACATTACATTACGTATCGTTAAGCCATGTAGTCGATGCGTGATTCCGAGTATTGATATTGCCACTGCCTCGCGTTGCGAAGAACCAACGAAGACTTTGATTGCATATCGCAAACACGATAACAAAATATTTTTTGGGCAGAATGTTGTAGCAGATGGGGAAGGTGAGATAGAAGTAGGGATGGATGTGACGTTGATTGAACAGAAAGTTCTGTAGGTGTGACAAATTCGTTTGGAGCGAATTTGAACGGTAGCCACGAAGGTAGTGAAGCATATGGATATGCTGAATAATTCAATCGCACGCTTTTGATCTTTGCCCAGTTTGTAAGTTTGGTGACAGTGGGTGTGACTACTCACGCCATCAACAAGTTTCATAATCGCCCCGTTCTCGGTATATTCACCATAAACCTGTAACTTTAGGAAACCACGTGTTTATAACCATCCTCTCAATCATCGTCAGCCTGATGCATGGCTATCTGTTTTGGCGTATCGCTTCATTGCCGTGGTTTAGCAGTCACTCCCGACATAAACGCCTCTGGATAGCTGCACTGTTAACCTGGGTGCTCTTTATTCTGGGTAGCGTATTGGGTCACGGTAACGATGGCTGGTTTTCCAGTGTGATGGAGCGTCTGGCGATGGACTGGCTGGGCGTGTTGTTTATCACCGCTACGGTAATGCTGGCTGTCGACCTGTTGACTGGTTTCGGTCTTTGGACGAAACACTATCTGACATGGTTGCGTGGTCGTGGTCTGCTGCTTGCTGGTCTTTTAATCGCTATAGCCATGGTGCAGGGATTGAGGCCACCGTTGGTGGTGTCTCATGATGTGGTTTTGTCTGAGCTGCCGTCTGAACTGGATGGTATTACTCTTGTGGCTTTGTCGGATCTGCATCTTGGTTCACAATTAGGCTCCGACTGGCTGGCAGATCGGGTGGCACAGGTACAGGTTCTGCAACCGGATATCATTGTACTGCTGGGCGATAATTTTGAAGGTCATGGTGAGCCGAATCCGGCGCTGCTTCCGGTATTGTCCGAGCTTAAAGCACCGCTTGGTGTTTATGCGGTGACCGGTAATCATGAACATTTTGGTGATATCAGTTCTACTGTCACTTTTACTGAGCGCACTGGCATCCAGTGGTTACGTGATCGCTGGCTGCAGATTCGTCCCGGTCTGATTCTGGCCGGGGTAGAAGATTTGACCATGCACTGGCGAAATGGGCAGTCGGAGGATTTTATTACCCCCGTGCTTGCCGGACGTCCGGAAGGCATCACTGTGTTGTTTTCTCACTCACCGCTACAGGTAAGGCAGGCGGCAGATGCTGGCGCTGATTTGATGTTGTCAGGACATACTCATGGTGGTCAAATCTGGCCTTTCGGTTATCTGGTAGAGCAGTTCTATCCGTATTTAGTGGGTCGTCATGAGATTAATGACATGAGTCTGATCATCAGCCGGGGCGCCGGGCTATGGGGGCCGCGCATGCGATTATGGTATCCAGCTGAAATTATGTTTATTACTCTGCGTGCTGGAGAGCGATGAAGCGTATCGATAGCGTTGTAGCTTCATAATCTCCATTTATACTTCTTTACTGATTTGTGCATAATTAAGACATGCGACAACTAATCAGGAATCACCTTGGCTATTCTTTTCGATCTTGACGGTGTGTTTTATCAGGCTGACCAGGCCATCGCGGGTGCGGCTGATGTTGTCCGTTGGGCGAACGATAATGCCATTCCTCATCTGTTTCTGACCAACACTTCATCGAAACCACGCTCTGCTTTGGTCGAGAAGTTGGCACAGTTTGGTGTTGATACGGATGAGGCGCATATTCTTACACCAGCCGTGGCCGCGGTACGCTGGTTACAGCAGAATCTGGCGGGTGAAAAAATCGCCCTGTTTGTTCCGGAAAAAACTCAGGTCGAGTTTTCTGATTTTGAGCTCGCGCAAAAGGAGGGCAATGCTGCGGCTGTTGTTATTGGTGACCTTGGTGGTGACTGGGATTTTCCTACGCTGAATCGCGCTTTCCAGTTGCTGATGTCTGAGCCCAGGCCAAGGCTCATCGCTCTGGGTATGACACGTTACTGGCAGGCCGATGACGGTTTGCGTCTCGATGTCGCTCCATTTGTAATGGCGCTATCGCACGCAGCAGAGATTGAACCACTGGTGATGGGTAAACCTGCGCTGTCTTTTTATAAAGCCGCTATTGATATTCTGGGTGAGACGGCAGATCAGATTGTTATGGTTGGTGATGATATTCACGGTGATGTGGAAGGTGCACAGCAAGCAGGAATTAAAGCGGTGCTGGTACGTACTGGCAAGTTTCGTGAAAGTGATCTTGAACTCGGCATTAAACCAGCAGCGATACTGGATTCAGTGGTGGATTTTCCTGCCTGGTATAGCAGGGTAAGTATGATTGATTCTTAATCTCTGAGCCATACAGTCTATGTGTGATACTCCTCCGCATTCCTCTCGTCGATACTTTCGATAAGTTTGTCTTCTGGTTTGTAAAGAATCACAGCGATATCAATTAGACCTTTGGTAATTCTTGCTGCATTGGAACTATCGTTAATTAATGAGCTGGCCATTTCATCGGTGATTTCACCATTCGCCAGCAGCTCTTCTACGTGACCGGTTAACAGTACATCCATTTTTTCGGCTTTGCTTCTTTGGTTGTTGATTTTATCTAGGTGTTCTTCCAGATTTTCTGCTGGGCCAATGCGTTTTATTTCTCGAACTACTTTGAGTATACGTCGTCTTAATACGTTGTACTCCCGGCGTAGCGTTTCATTATCTGAGCTCATGTAACGCTCAAGGTTCTCCTGCAAGGGCTTCATTCGTTTGACTATTTGTACCAGCAATCTATCTGCGACAAGGATATTACGAATAGTCTCGATTTGCTCGTGCGTGGGTTTGCTTAGTTTCTGTAGCCTGGTGGCATAGTTGAGAATACGGCTGTAGATAATTTTGATTTGTGTAGCGTAAACCAGATCAATATCTATGCTAACTGTTTTTGGTGATATGTCGAGAATTTTCAACATGTCCTGTTCAGACTCAAGGTCGTGCCGGTCCAC
>JBEQLM010000243.1:0-3083 GCA_040325975.1 Gammaproteobacteria bacterium
CCTTTAACTGGGCCTGTGCCCAGGCTGAATAAAACAACGGCGGCAATCAAGGTGGTGATATTGGCATCGGTAATGGTGCTAAAGGCCTTTTCATAACCAGCATGAATACTAGCCTGAACCGAATTACCATTACGCAACTCTTCTCTAATGCGTTCAAAGATCAGTACGTTTGCATCCACCGCCATACCCACGGTTAAAACGATACCGGCAATACCGGGTAGCGTTAAGGTAGCCTGTAACATGGAAAGAATAGCAATCAACAGTACCAGATTAACGCTCAGTGCGAGATTGGCAATTAAGCCAAAAGCCCTGTAGTAAACGGCCATGAAGATAAGCACTAACATGAAGCCAATCATGACAGAATAATAACCCTGCTTTATATTGTCAGCCCCTAAGCTTGGACCAATGGTGCGTTCTTCAATGATTTCAATCGGCGCTCTAAGTGAGCCTGCGCGTAGTAATAAAGAAAGATCACGTGCTTCCTGTGATTCCATTCCGGTGATCTGGAATCTTGCACCAAATACACCCTGAATGGTTGATACGTTGATGACTTCTTTTGTTGTAGTGCGATGCTTGACCATTTCATCGCCGACCATTTTGGTTTCGACTTTGTTTTCGATGAAGACTACGGCCATTTTATGACCAACGAATTCTCGTGTGGTCTCATTCATTTTCTTAGCGCCCTTGCCGTTCAGACTGACGCTTACAGCAGGTGTGCCTTTGTCTGTATCAATGGTTGATGCAGCATCGGTGATCATGTCACCGGTAACAATAACTCGACGGCTCAGTAAAACCGGGCTGCCATCACGTTCGTGATACATTAATGCTTTGACTGGAACTCGGCCTGAGTCTTGAGCGCTATACCAGTCTGTAACATTGCCTTCAGTGAGCCTGAACTCTAATGTTGCTGTACCACCAAGAATAGCTTTCGCACGAGTAGAATCTTGAACGCCAGGTAGTTGCACAACAATACGTGAATCACCCTGCTGCTGGATAATCGGTTCAGCAACACCCAGTTCATTAACACGATTACGTAAAGTGATAATGTTTTGTTGTAAAGCTGACTTTTTTTCCTCACGAATAGCAACTTCACTTAATTTTGCTTCGATACGGAGCAGATCATCCTGTTGAATAAATTCCAGTTGGCGGAACTGTTTTTTAAGAATCGGCAATGCCGCATCCATATTATCTGCATCACGAAATTCAATATGTAGAGAATTGTCATCACGTTTAACGCCACGATAACGCACTTTTTCTTCACGTAAAAAACTGCGGATATCAGAACGCAGACTCTCTTCAACACGTTTGATGGCAGCATGCATATCAACTTCCATCAGGAAGTGAATACCACCACGTAGATCCAGACCCAAATACATCGGTGATGCATTGAGTGAGCGCAGCCAGTCAGGTGTCGCAGGCGCTAGATTGAGTGCAATCAGATACTTTTTATCCAGTGCTTCTTTTAATACACGAGCAGCCTTGAGCTGTATTTGTGCATCATCGAAACGTACCAGCAATTTATTATCGACAAGCTCGATACGTTTAGAACTAATGTCTTCTTTTTTCAAGGCTTGTTCGATAGTCAGGCGATCACCTTCTTCGAGCGCTTGCGAGCGATGCGAGATTTGAATAGAAGGATCTTCTCCGTAGAGATTCGGTAATGCATAAATACTACCCGCTAGTAGCACAATGGCTAACATCAGGTATTTCCACAAGGGATACTGGTTCAGCATGGCTGATGGCTTCCTTAAGCTTTATTGTTGTTCTTTGATGGTGCCTTTGGGCATGATGGCCTGTATAGAATTTTTTTGTATATGAATACAGGCGTCTTTACTAATTTCCAGTGTGACAAAATTTTCACCAATATTAGTGATTTTGCCTAACATGCCGCCAGTGGTGACGATCTCTTCACCTTTTTGCAGGCCGGCAACCATTGCCTTGTGTTCTTTCTGACGTTTGCTTTGCGGGCGAATCAGGAAAAAATAGAAAAGCACTACCAGGCCAATAGGCAGTATTAGTGAAGCGAGTGGATCAGCCTGTCCAGTAGCGGCTGGTGCGGCTTCTGCGATGGCGTCGGATATAAAAAAGCTCATTAGTGTCCCCAGTGTCTATTTCTTAAAGCGCGATATTATGCCACAGATATTCTGTGTGATAAGGCTTAATCAGAGCTTCTTTTCAGTTTTAGCGTAGAAATCTTCCGCGAATTGATCGAAGTTGTCTGTTTCAATTGCTGAACGTATATTGCGCATTAAATCCTGGTAGAAATGCAGATTATGAATGGTGTTTAAACGCACACCTAAAATCTCCCCGCATTTATCCAGATGTCTGAGATAAGAACGGCTGTAGTGTTTACAGGTATAACAACCGCATTGCTCATCAAGTGGCCGGATATCGTCTTTGTATTTGCTGTTTCTAATTTTGACGATACCGCTGTGGGTGTACAAAAAACCGGTTCTAGCGTGGCGTGTAGGAATAACGCAATCGAACATATCAACACCGCGACGCACCGATTCAATAATATCGCCCGGCGTGCCAACGCCCATCAGGTAGCGGGGTTTATCTTCAGGCAATATTGGTAGTGTTTCATCCAGCACACGATTACGATCCTCCTCGGGTTCGCCTACAGACAGGCCACCAATGGCATAATCATCGAAGCCGATTTCGGTGAGCGCTGTTGCGGAACGGTGACGTAAAGGCGCGTACATGCCACCTTGCACGATGCCAAATAAGGCGTTCGGGTTGCCCTCGTGTGCTTTTTTACAGCGATCAGCCCAGCGTAACGACAGCTCCATCGATTCACTGGCTTCTGTTTCGGTCGCCGGATACGGTGTGCATTCATCAAAAATCATCACAATATCGGAGCCCAGATCTTTCTGAACCTGCATCGAGCTTTCCGGTGTGAGTTCGACTTTGGAGCCATCGACAGGTGACTGGAAAATCACCCCCTTCTCTGAAATCTTCCGCATTTTAGCCAAGCTGAATACCTGAAAGCCACCAGAGTCAGTCAGTATGGGACCTTGCCAGTGAGTGAAATCGTGCAGGTCGCCATGCTTCTTGATAATTTCAGTACCCGGCCTGAGCAT
>JBEQLM010000244.1:0-3052 GCA_040325975.1 Gammaproteobacteria bacterium
CCTTCAGCCTCGGATTCAGCCTTTGCAGCTTCAATGTCTGCATCACTCACCAAATCATCCATAAAGGCGTCATCGAGCAGGTCAAAATCATCCTCTAGCCCAGTTTCTTCATTTTCTTTTAATTCAGACGAAGCCCCCGATGCATTTCTGCGACGACGTTTAAGCAGATAGACAATAGCGCCAATAACTAACAAGACGACCAGTAAACCACCCAGCACCATTTTATTATTGAGCAGCGTCTCGATCAGGCTAGCTTCTTGCTGTGTTGTATTCGCCAGCTCCATTTCGTTCAGCATTTCCTGCTCAGTGAGCATTTCTGCATCGGCCGCCTGCTCAGCAGTAACACCCGTTTCTTCGAAAAATAACTGATCAGCCGATTCTTCTAGTTTTAGCGCCTCTTCAGCTGCTGGATCTATTTCTAGCACCTCTTCAGCTGCTGGCTCTATTTCTAGTACCTCTTCAGCCGCTGGCTCATCTTTAAAAAGACCAGCCAAAGCATCTAGTGCATCTAAAGCTTGTTGCTCAATGGTTTTACTCGGCTCAGCAACTGCGTCTTCAACCGCCATTTCTTCACTGACATCATCTGCTACTAATGCTTTCTCTTCAGGTAAATCGCCTGCCGGTAAATCACCTGCTGACTGTATTTCAGCCATGGCTTTATCTTCAATAACCAGCAAACCTTTCATCTTTTCAACTTGAGTTGACAAAGAATCCACTTGCTGCTGAAGCGTTTCTTTTTCAACTCGTTCCGTCTCAACCTGCTCACGCGCCAATGCCAGCTGCTCACGCAACTTATTAGCCGCCTTAACTGAAGCGTCCATTTCACCAGAAACAGAAGAACCACTACCTGCACTGACGATAGACAAACGCGACTTATCATTCACGCTGCCGACGGCAGAGCTAGATTCCGTTTCGGTAATATCTTCAGCAATAGCGGAGGCCGGTTTATCAGTAGACAATGACTGCTGATACTCGCGCCACAAAGCATTCTGCTGCCGCACTGCTGCGATAGCTTCTTCATGGTTTACCGCATTGATAGTCGCCATATCAGGCGCCCGTAAAATAAAGCCTTTTTTAAGGCCATTCACATTGCCATCGATAAACACGTCAGGGTTGGTACGCAACATTGCGATCAACATTTGCTGGGTAGATACTGAATCAGGTTTCGTTCTATTAGCAATACTCCAGGCAGTATCACCTTTTTGAATGCGATGACCTGCTGGTGGCGCATAGCTTGGGGCCGGAGCGGTATAACTTGGAGTTGGCGCCGTATAACGTTCCTGCTGCTGAATAGGCTCTGCTTTAATTTCTTCTCTAGCAACAGGGGTGGTAACTACTGGCTCAATTGAGCCAGATGACTGCGATGTAGGACGAAAATCTTCCTCTGTAGGGCGGAAACTATCTGCTGTAGGCCGAAAACCATCATCGACTGATGGCTGCACAATAACTGGTGCACGACTTACTGGTTCTTGTATAGCTGCACGATTGGAGACAGCATCGGCATGCTTTCGTCCTCCCATAAATGTAGGAGGATCAAGTAGGATAGTGTACTCACGAATCAAATGTCCCTTAGGCCAATCGACTTCCACTAAAAAATTTAGAAACGGTTCACGAATAGGTTTTGGTGAAAAAATTTCTATAAAGACCCGCCCGTCTTCCACTGAAGTTTTGAATTTCAGCGAAGCCAGCGCTATAGGGCGATCCAGACCAGCACGGGCAAATTCCTCCCGTGATGCCAGCCTGATTAACAGTGATTCTGCATCTTCAGGAGCAGCCGATAATAGATCAATACGTGCCGTAAGCTTTTGATTTAGCGCTGAACTAACTTCAATTTCGCCCAAGCCTAATGCAGATCCATTATTTGGAATTAATATTGCCCCTAATGCCAGGGCAACGATCAATTTACGCACTGTATTTCCCCTTATTTGATCTTTTATAGCAGGAATAAATCACATTCAGCCTCTAATCCATTCCTGTTTTACTGACCTTTTTCTTGTTTTTTTTATCAACGTACCTTAAGAAGGCACATTAACTATGCCAGTGTAACTATAGGTTATAAATATTGTTTTATCAGAATTTCTGCAATTTGTACGCTATTTAATGCAGCGCCTTTTCTAACGTTATCGGCAACTACCCACATATCGATACCTTTTTCATGTGAAATATCCTCACGAATACGACCGACATAGACGGGATCATTGTTTGCGCCTTCAGTGACAGCGGTTGGATAACCACCATCTACACGCTCATCCAGCACAGTCACACCATCTGCAGCCATCAGTAACTCACGCACTTTTTCAGCCGAGATTTTTTCTTTTGTTTCGATATGCACCGCTTCTGAATGGCCAAAAAATACTGGCACACGAACCGCAGTCGGATTCACCATGATAGACTCATCTTCGAAAATCTTCCGAGTTTCCCAGACCATTTTCATTTCTTCTTTGGTGTAACCGTTTTCAAGGAAAACATCAATTTGTGGCAAGACATTAAAAGCGATCTGTTTTGGATAAACCTCACACGTCATCGGTCTTGCATTCAACAAACTCGCAGTCTGACCTGCCAGTTCTTCAATGGCTTCTTTACCCGTACCGGAAACGGCCTGATAAGTGGCGACATTAATACGGGTGATTCCGACGGCGTCATAAATTGGTTTCAAGGCAACCAGCATCTGAATGGTTGAACAATTTGGATTAGCAATGATGCCGTGTTTTTTATGACCTGCAATCGCATGTGGATTGACTTCTGGCACAACCAATGGAATTTCGTCGTCATACCGAAACTCTGAAGTATTATCAATAACCACACAACCGGCCGCTGCCGCCTTCGGTGCATACTCTTTAGAAATTGAAGCACCCGCAGAAAACAGGCCAATTTGTACTTTGGAAAAGTCAAACTCGGCCAAGTCTCGAACCACCAGCATTTTGTCACCAAACTCTACTCGCTTACCCGCAGAGCGACTGCTCGCTAAAGCATGTACTTCGCCGACAGGAAAATTACGTTCAGCCAGAATGGATAACATCGCTTCGCCAACCGCACCGGTAGCACCCACTAC
>JBEQLM010000245.1:0-3046 GCA_040325975.1 Gammaproteobacteria bacterium
ACGACCGACACTGATCGGATTGGCACATGTTGCACCGTTCTGTCATTCATCCACAAAATTCCTTCATTAAATAACCCGTCATTGATTGTGCAACGCCTCATTTTGATATTGTTGCCAATGAGTCTGCGAAAGGTTTGTCAGCGGTTGCACTTGATCATGGTCTGCCTGTCATCAATGGTATTTTGACGACTGATTCAATCGAGCAAACGATTGAACGCGCTGGCACTAAAGCGGGTAATAAAGGTTCAGAGGCTGCTGCTTCTGCGATTGAAATGGTTAGTTTATTTCAGAAATTGGCATAACGTCAGTCAGCTTGAATATTAGTCTAGTCAATCAATTTTTACAGGTTAAATAAATCATGTCACAAAATTCAAGCCTTGCTAAAGCCAGAGGTAAGGCAAGGCGATTTGCCATGCAGGCAATCTATCAGTGGCAAATGACCAGCGATGAAGTTATTGGTATAGAGAAACAGTATGTTGAAGATAATTTAACTTCTGAGGCTGATTTTGATTACTTCAAAGAATTGTTTTTAGGCGTCGAAGAAAATATCGAAATTATTGATCAGACGCTGCTGCAATATACTGGTCGTGCCATTGCTTCAGTTGATCCGGTTGAAAGAGCGATTTTGCGTCTTGCCTGTTATGAATTTTTGAAACGACTGGATGTGCCATACCGTGTGGTATTAAATGAGGCGGTCAATTTAACCAAGAAATTTTGTGCAGCACAAAGTCATACTTTTGTTAATGCCGTTCTGGACAAAGTGGCGCGTGAGCTGCGTGCCACTGAAATATCACAAGCTTGAATTCTTTTCTAGAGTAGTGTGATGACAGCTACTACTGAATTTAGTCTTATACAAAAATACTTTAGTTATGATGTCGAGCGTGATGACGTCGTGCTAGGTGTTGGTGATGATTGTGCCTTGTTAAGCCCACCACACGGCAAACAATTAGCCGTCACTGTTGATACGCTTATCTCGGGTGTTCATTTTCCTGTAAGCACTTCTGCTGAAGATATTGCCTATAAGTCACTGGCAGTGAGTTTGAGCGATCTGGCGGCAATGGGTGCAGAGCCAGCCTGGGCGACATTGGCGCTGAGCCTGCCTGAAAGTAATGAGCAATGGCTGGAGGCGTTTTCGCTGAGTTTTAAAGAATCGCTGGATGCTTATGGTGTGCAGTTGGTTGGTGGAGATACTACGCAAGGACCTTTGTCGGTGACTGTGCAGTTAACAGGTTTTGTTGATGCGACAAAAACCATGCGCCGTGATGCCGCCAGGCCGGGTGATAAAATTTATGTTACCGGTTATCTGGGTGACGCGGCTTTGGGCTTGAAGCTAGTGGATGTTCATGATTTTCCTGATCACTCGATTCGAAAATCATGCATAAAAAAATTAAATCGTCCTGTGCCCCGAGTTGAGTTTGCACAGAAGGCGGTTGAATATTGTTCATGTGCCATTGATATATCGGACGGACTACTTTCTGATTTGGGGCATATCCTTAAAGCCAGTACCTGTGGTGCTAAGGTTTATTTCGATCTGCTACCTGCATCCAAAGAGTTTTGTAAATGCCCTGAATATTTAACTGGTTTTGATTATGAACAGATGCTGCTTGCAGGCGGTGATGATTACGAACTTTGTTTAGTCGCTTCTTCACAAAATGAAGCAGCCTTATTTTCATTGGCAGAATCAAGTGGTGTGCTACTCACTCATATCGGAGAAATAGACACATCTTGTGAGTTAAGTGTTATAAATAGTAACGGTGACTCAATTGAGTTAAGCCGTTCAGGTTACGAGCACTTTGCAGATGAGTGAATCCGAAATTAATCAAGAGCAGCCAATAGGCCGCATTCCATTTAAGGCTCTGAAAGATCCTGTGGTCTGTATTGCACTGGGTCTAGGTAGCGGCCTATCACCCAAAGCGCCCGGCACAGCGGGCACGGTGATGTCTATTCCCTTATTTTTGTTGATCCAGGATCTGCCGTTGATGGCTTATGCCTTGATTACATTAGTGATTACCTTGTTAGGTATCTGGATTTGCTCCTACTCATCAAAAAAGCTGGGTGTGCACGATCATCCTGCTATTGTGATTGATGAAGTGGCTGGTTTTTTAATTACCATGTTTGCGGCACCGAGTGGTTGGCAGTGGATTTTGGCGGGCTTTGTTCTTTTCAGATTTTTCGATGCGCTCAAACCCTGGCCAATTTCCTGGTTGGATAAAAATGTAAATGGAGGTTTTGGCATCATGATAGATGACGTTGTAGCGGGCCTGGTGTCAATGTCGTTGCTGCAGGCTTATTGGTACTGGCTTATTTAACTATGAAATATTCGCTTTCAATCATTATTCTGTTTTTTTTAATGACGCATGAGAGTGTCTGGGCAAGTCAGGATATTGTGGTGCAGGGCCTTTTTTCAGGCAAGGCGGTGGTATTGATCGATGGCCAGCGACGAATCATAGCCGTGGGTGCAAGCAGTCCTGAGGGCGTAAAACTGGTAGCCGTCAATACTGATCAGGCCATATTAGAAATTGACGGTAAACAACAAAGCTATACCCTGGGCTCATCCGTCTCATTGAATTTTACGAAAGCGACAAGTGTTGAAGAAAAAGTGTTTGCCAATGAACGTGGTATGTTTATGTCTATTGGTAGTATCAACGGTCAGAGCGTGCGCTTTTTGGTGGATACAGGAGCTACCACGGTTGCGATGAATACCACGCAAGCCAGGCGTTTAGGTGTGCGCTATCAAACTGAGGGCAGGTCTGCGACTGCGAGTACCGCATCAGGTTTTGTGAAAGCTTATAGCGTACACCTGAAGTCGGTATCTCTGGGTAAAATCAAGCGGCGAAACATAGAAGCAATGGTGATCGATGGGGAGCATCCTGGGCCTATTTTATTAGGAATGTCTTTTTTAGGTGATTTAAAGGTTGAGAAAGCAGGCAACACGTTAACGCTAAAATCGCGTTAATTACTGTTGAGTAATCTTAAGGTACTGATATTTAAGGGTAACTACTTGATTATCGGGTTTATATGCTAGTTATCATTAAATTTTATGTAG
>JBEQLM010000246.1:0-3044 GCA_040325975.1 Gammaproteobacteria bacterium
CCATGTATAGCCAGCAATAACAAACCACCGGTAATCGCCAGATTTTTCATAAACAGGATTGATTGCATCTGATCGGCAAAATCAGCGTGGAAAATTATGCCGGCAATTAGGGCAAATGCCGCCAGTGCATAAGCTGCCCAGCTAACTTTAAAACCTGCAATCACCATTAAACCGCCAGCAATTTCCAGAATGATCACCAGCGGCAATAACGCACCCGGCACACCCATGCTGTCCATATAAGCCGCTGTTCCCGCATAAGCCGCACCAATTTTACTAAAACCTGCCATTACAAAAATCAAACCCAACAAAATTCGACCTATTACTTCAATAAATTTATCCATCGTCTTTCCTCTTTTTAATTTAACTACGGATAGTATTATGACAATAATAAATAGATATAAAAGATCAAAATATTTGCTTTACATATCTAATAATTAGATATATCTTAAAAAAATGAATACACCACGAGTTAGCCTGGATCAGTGGCGAACCCTGCAAGCTGTGATTGATCACGGTGGTTATGCGCAGGCCGCCGAGAAATTACATCGCAGTCAATCGTCTGTCAGTTATGCAGTTAAACGCCTGCAAGGGCAGCTGGGACTAAAATTACTGCACATTGAAGGACGAAATGCCGTGCTTAGCGAAGCTGGAAAGGTGCTATTACAACGCTCCCGGCAATTAGTCGCTGATGCCAGCGCCATAGAACAACAGGCTCATCATCTGGAACAGGGCTGGGAAGCAGAAATTCGTCTTGCTGTTGAAGCTGCCTACCCTACCCAATATTTGATGCAGGCACTCAAGCAGTTTGAACCACTGAGCAAAGACACCCGCATACGCCTACAGGAAGTGGTGTTATCGGGAGCTGAGGATATTCTATTAAAGGGTGATGCAGAACTGGTGATCAGCCCTTATGTGCCTCAAGGTTTTCTTGGTGAGGAACTCATTCAGGTCAATTTTATTGCTGTTGCACATCCAGAGCACGCTCTGCATCAACTGGGAAGAGATATCACCACTCACGATCTCAATCGTGAAACCCACGTCATTGTTAGTGACTCAGGCAGCAAAGGCATCGACTCCGGCTGGTTGAATGAATCACATCGTTGGGCAGTCGCCAGCCTTGAGTCTGCACGCAAGGTGATCAGTAGTGGTCTGGGTTATGGTTGGCTTCCGGAAAAAGAAATCGAGCAACAAATTAATAACCATGAATTAAAATATCTACCGCTGAAAGAAGGTCAACGACGCACGGGAATTCTTTATCTGATTTATGCCAACCCTGATCAGGTTGGCCCGGCAACTCGACAACTGGCAGAGCTTTTAAAACAGGTTAGTCATGACATGGAAGCATAAACCTTTATGCCTGATGCCCAGGGCAACAGCCAGAATATACGCAGCCTAAATACGCGTCCAGGGAAACGGTAACACTTCATCTATCAAAACTTTTCCCGTCAAAGCCATCAACAAACGATCCAGCCCCAACGCTACACCTGAACAGTCTGGCAAACCACTCTCCAGTGCTGCCAGTAAATACTCATCTATTTCTATTGCTGATTTATTTTCAGCCACTCTTATTTTATTATCGGCTTCAAATCGCTGTCTCTGTTCTGTAGCCACCGTCAGTTCATGGAAGCCATTGGCCAGTTCGGTGTCACCATAAAACAACTCAAAGCGACTAGCGACAACCTCACCATCCTCGTTCTTGTTTAGACGAGCTAATGCACACTGCGATGCTGGGTAATCATAAATAAAGGTAAATTGATCTGATGGCAAGCAAGGCAAAATTAATTGCGTTAGCAACCAGTCCAACCACTCACCCTTCTGATTATCTAAACCTACTGGCTGTTCAATGCCATACTGCACAGCGCACTCACAACAATCTTTAGCCGTGGCTAGATGCGGATTTAGATTGGCATATTTTACAAATGCCTGACCGTAACTGAGACGTGTAAATGAATTTCTGGAATCGTCTGCCAATACTGTGACTAAAGTTTCTACTTCATCCATGAGCTGAAATAGTTCAAAATCAGGACGATACCATTCCAGCATGGTGAATTCCGGGTTATGCATAGGCCCCAGTTCATCATCACGAAAGGCTTTGCAGATTTGATAGATGGCTCCAGCATTAACCGCGAGCAATCGCTTCATGGCAAATTCGGGCGAGGTGTTCAGATAATAGTGTTGCTCACGAAAAATGGTTTGCAGACTTTCTATATGTGGATCCGTTGCACCTGATGAAGCTAGCAAGGGTGTTTCCACCTCCATGATTTCTCTGGCATCAAAAAAGGCTCGTATGTCTTTTAACATACGAGCCCTTCTTTTTATCAGTTCCAGACTGGCTGATGGTTGCCAGTTATTTTTTTCCATCATCACTTCAGATAGTTAAGCTCTGGAAACGTACTCACCAGTACGCGTATCAATTTTCAGTATATTGCCTTCTTCGATAAACAAAGGCACTTTTACTTCTGCACCCGTTTCCAGTGTTGCTGGTTTGGTGCCACCCTGTGCAGTATCACCTTTCAAACCGGGGTCAGTTTGAGCCACAGCTAGTTCAACGAAATTGGGCGTGGTTATCAAGAGAGGAGAGCCGTTCCACAATGTCATCACACAGGGTTCCTGACCCTTAAGCCAATTAACAGCATCACCCATGGCAATTTTATCAGCAGCATGCTGTTCAAAGGTATCCGGCTCCATGAAGTGCCAGTTTTCACCATCGCCATACAAGAAATCAACATTCATTTCTTCAACATCGGCAGCTTCCACCGTCTCAGTCGACTTAAAAGTACGTTCAAGAGAACGACCCGTTTTTAGGTTTTTCATTTTGACGCGGTTAAACGCCTGACCTTTTCCCGGTTTCACCAGAACATTTTCGGTAATCGAACATGGATCACCGTCCCAAATAAATTTCATGCCATTTTTGAATTGATTTGTGCTGTATGTCGCCATGTTGTTAAGCTGCCACTAATGGTTAATAAATAATTTGGAGCCATAATAACCTGAATAGGCTTAGTTTTCATTATGCATGTTTTACCCGTGACCACTTTTTACCC
>JBEQLM010000247.1:0-3041 GCA_040325975.1 Gammaproteobacteria bacterium
CACCAGTTCACTGCGGCGGTTTTTTTGTAAGCCAGTCCTTTTTTAAAAAGACGGGTAAACAGCCATTGCTCCCAGCGGTAGTATTCCGGCTGACAGGTGGCCAGTTCACGATCCCAGTCATAACCGAAGCCAAGGCGCTTGAGCTGGTCACGCATATAATCGATATTGTCGTAAGTCCAGCTGGCGGGCGGCACTTTGTGTTTCATCGCCGCATTTTCAGCAGGCAGACCAAAAGCATCCCAGCCCATGGGCTGCAATACATTTTTGCCCTGCATTTTCTGGTAACGGGAAATCACATCGCCGATGGAATAATTGCGCACATGCCCCATGTGCAGGCGACCACTGGGATAAGGGAACATGGCAAGGCAATAGAACTTCTCTTTATCGGCGTCTTCGACGACCTTAAAAGTACTCTGTTCGTCCCAGATTTTCTGGACTTTTAATTCGATTTCCTGAGGATTGTATTCTTTCTGCATTGTGGCTCTTGAATATTGTTAACAGTTCGTCAGATGTATCGACATTGCGAACTTTTATGGTCTATAAATATGGAAACAGAAGGATACACGAGGGTTGCAGGCAAGGAAACCACAAACCCATAAACATAACCGTTTCAAGCTGGAAATTATGACATCTAACAAACATCAATCATCGAATCGTCTGATCGATACCTACAATCAGATGATGGCCACAATTCGCGAAACATTTGAAAATGCGGATACTTCAGACCTGACACTACAAAAAGCCCTGAATGATGCCAAAGATCAGGCGGTTCATCTCGGCGAAGTGACCATGGAAGAAGCACACGAAATAAGTGAATACATCAAACGTGATATCAATGATGCCGCCGAATATATGATGGAAACCAGTGCAGAATTTGGTGACTGGCTGATGCTGGATATTGAAATCATCGAACGCAATATTATCGATCTATTTCTATCGGTGGCTGATCGTACCCGTATTGAACTAGAGCAGTTTCAAAACCCGCCACATGACCCCAATGAATACCACAGCGGTGAAATCACTGGCCCCGGCACGCTAGTTTGCACACAATGTGGCCATAATATTTCGTTCATCACCACCGGTGAAATAGAAGCCTGCCCTGAATGTAAAAACACCACATTCCAACGCGCGCAAACGACACAGAAATAATTACTCTGGATTTTTCAGCGGATCTCGCTGTGCTTTAAAGATAAAACCAGCCAGCACGCCCAGACAAGTTAATACCAGCAACAGGTCACCCCAGAAAACATAGGGAGTAGAGCCCTTCATGGGCTGCACACTGGCCTTCAATACATGGGTTTCAAACTGGGGCGAGACGGCAATCTCCTCACCCTGTGGCCCGATGATTGAAGATATGCCAGTATTGGTCGCTCGTAACATGAAGCGGCCACTTTCCAGTGCTCGCATACGCGCAATCGCATGATGCTGTACAGGTTCGAACGAACCATCAAACCAGGCATCGTTGCTCACGTTCACCAACAAGGTAGCTTCTGGCAAATCCCTACGCACATCACGAGCAAAGGTATCTTCAAAGCAAATACTCACACCCAATGGCTGACCTGCTGCTCGTAACAGAGGCTGCTCATCAATACCTGAATCAATATCTGACATTGGTATTTTTACAAAACGATTGAAAAAATCGACCAGGAAACGCAACGGAATATATTCACCCAGAGGCACTAAGTGGCGCTTATAGTATTCACCACCATTGATATTAATCAGACTATTGTAATAACGGGCGGTATCAAAATCTCTGATAAAAATTCCTGCCAGCAAATCCGTTTCTGTTTTTTTCATAGCCTGACTGAGATCGGTAATATAGTCATTTAATTGATGCTGGAAACCAGGCATTGCCGTTTCTGGCCAGATAATTAAATCAACATCATTTTGCTCTAAAGAAAGCTGCCGGTATTTCAGCAAAGTGGGTATTCGTGATTCAGACTTCCATTTAAGACTTTGAGGAATATTCCCCTGAATCAGCGCAACACTAATTTCATCACCAGTAGCTTCAGTCCAGGTAATTTGTTTGAGAAAAAAACCACACAGCCAGACACCCAGAACAAGTAATAATATTTTTTTCCGCCAATTTGAATCGCTCAGCATTAACACGATAGCGCCAGATGTCATGGCGACCAATAAACTCACGCCGTGACCACCAATTAATGGTGCGAAGCCCGATAAAGGTAAATCAATTTGTGTATAACCGAGTTGTTGCCAGGCGAAACCCGTTAAGACGATGCCCTGCAACCATTCAAACAAGGCCCATGCAATGGGATACAACAAGATAAGTTTGATTGCATTGCTGGACTTACAAAACCGATTAACACAAAACCCCATTGACGCTGTGAACACGGCCAAAACAGAAGCCAGTATGAACACTAACAACACCGCAAAAAAAACAGGGCTACCACCATGATAGTGCAAACTAAAATAAAGCCAGCTAATACCAACACCTTGCATCCCAAGACCAAACATCCAGCCATGAAACAATGCTTTTTTAGGCTCTGATAACGACCAGATATAAAATATAAAAGCGATTAATAAATAGATCAACCAGACTTGATTGAATGGAGCAAAAGCTAAAACTGTCAGAGAACCTACAAGCAGACTTAGCAGTGGTGAAAAACGAGACTCAATAAAAACTACTAGTAATTTTTTAAATCGAGTTAAATTATCGTTAGCCAATAACATCCGCATTAACGCTTCAATTAATTATCTGACTTAACAGAATTCGATTGCAGGGTAACTTGTAAATTATTAATCCGACGAGAGTTGGCACTAATCACTTTGAATTGAAAGTTACCAACAACCACTTCTTCTCCACGCTCGGGAAGATGGCCGATTTCATGAGTCACAAAACCAGCAATGGTATCGAATTGATCATCACTTAAATCCACATCAAAAAATTCATTAAAATCACTAATAGGCGTTAAACCATTAACGCTATAACGGCGATAACCGTGGCGCTGAATATACGTCGTATCCGCATCATCATGCTCATCATCAATTTCGCCAACAATTTCTTCAAGCACATCTTCAAT
>JBEQLM010000248.1:0-3030 GCA_040325975.1 Gammaproteobacteria bacterium
CTAATCTTGCTGCTTCATGGCGCGATGGCGCCAACAGTTGGTTTGATCCGAACGGTGAACATTCGACTCCATACGATAAAGCTGGCCACGGAACCCAGACAATGAGTCTAATGGTTGGTGGTGATTTTGGTGGCACCAGTATTGGTGTATCTCCCGGCGCACAGTGGATCGCAGTCAAAATTTTTAATGATGCAGGTGTTGCATCTATTAGTGCTATTCATCAGGGATTCCAATGGTTGTTAGATCCTGACGATAACCCGGCTACAAATGATGTTCCTGATGTAGTTAATAACTCATGGGGTTTTCCCGAACTGGTTGGTCAGTGTTACTCAGAATTTGAATCAGATATTAATGTGCTGAAAAGTGCTGGCATTGCCGTGGTTTTTTCTGGAGGTAATCAGGGTTCATTGGGAAGTGTAAGTCCTGGCGATAATTCTGAAAGTTTTGCAGTTGGCTCAGTTGATTCTTCTTCAAATATTGCGGCTGGTAGTAGTCGAGGTCCTTCTGCTTGCGACGCTAGTTTTTTTCCCGAAGTTGTTGCTCCCGGTGTCAGTGTTAAAACAGCGGATCTTACTTTCGGCGGTGTGTTTCCAGACTCTTATGCAACAGTCTCAGGCACTTCATTTGCTGCGCCACATGTAGCCGGAACCATGGCGTTATTGCGTCAGGCTAATCCCGCTACCAGTGTTGCCGATCTAGAGCAGGCTTTGATTGTATCTGCGGTAGATCTCGGTACGGTGGGTGCGGATGATGTTTATGGAAATGGGCTGATTGATGCGGTAGCAGCTAATGAGTTCCTTGCTGGTAATCCGGTGCCGCTTTGTACAGATGCTGATAGTGATGGTTTTTTTGCTGAGGCAGGATGTGGTACAGCGTTGGATTGTAATGAATTTGATGCAGGCATAAATCCAGATGCCTGTGATATCAAGCGTGATGGTATTGACCAGAATTGTGATGGTGTAGATCGAAGCAAGGGTAAATCTTGTCCGGTCACTGGTGATACTGGTGGTAGTGATCCAGTCTTCGGTGTTGAGGGTAAAGGTAAGACTTGTTCTGATGGTATAGATAATGATTTTGACGGATATCTGGATTGTCAGGATTCAAACTGTAGTAGTAACAAATCATGTCGGGTCAGATAATGAAACCAGATGAAAA
Organism: Gammaproteobacteria bacterium; assembly: GCA_040325975.1. Classification (GTDB taxonomy): domain Bacteria; phylum Pseudomonadota; class Gammaproteobacteria; order SZUA-229; family SZUA-229; genus LH-M37. Next base: position 1,156 of record JBEQLM010000248.1, read on the forward strand.
ATGGGGAAGTCACAAATAAATATAAGAAAACAGATCTGACAATTGATGGTGGTGGAAATTTTAATCACCAGCCAGGTAGTTTTCAAAGGGAGTTTACAAATGAAATTTTTCCAGATATTTGTTAGTGCGAGCTGTCTGTTATTTGTCGTTGTTGGTTCTGCAAATGCAGCCAATTTGGTAACAGCCAGCGATAACTATGGAATACCGGCAAGCAGAATCCTTACAGTTGAAGCTTTTGGTGTACTGGAAAACGATACTCTAGATGGTATAAATGCCGGAGAAGAAGGAGTGACGGTCACTCTACTGACACCTGTAACTAAAGGTGTTCTAACGTGTCCAGATAATATTAATTTCGAATTATGTGCTGATGGTTCTTTTGAATACATACCGGATGACATTTTATTTGATGGTGAAGATACATTTACATATCAGGCTGATGGACCCTCCGGAGAAATTGCAACAGCTACAGTTACATTAAGTGCATGTAGTGGTGGGCCAACAATATTCTCTTGTTGGCATGAAGCTCCTTATCAAGCCAAATTAACAGCATTGGGATACAACTATTTCCTCGAAGGTTTTGAAGGTGCTGCATGGAATACTGTGCGATCACCAGATACAGGAACAGCAGTTACCGCCCCCAGTATTACCAATAAAGGGATTACCTGGACAACTAATCACCCGGTTACGAACGAAATCACCACTGGCTCAGGTGCGGCACGAACTGGCTCATGGGGTGGATTTGATCCAAAACACGGGCTTGCAGCAATCACAGATAGTACGGGTACTATCTGTGATATCGACAACCCACATATTGACTGCCGCCCACACGATGGACTCAGCGGGAGTGGAACTGCATTACATGGTGTCGGTGGTTACTTCTCAGGAACTGTCGGAGGCAACATCGCTATTATTCTCGATGGCACAAACCAAATTGGTGTTGGTGATTTACCCGATCCTGGGTATCGTTTTTTTGGAGTGATTGATACATCACCAGCTGGTTTTACAAGCTTTGAGTTCCGAGAACTTGATGGAAAAGTGGGGCAGGAGCTATATGTGTTTGGCGACGATTTTGTTATCGCTACGACGAGTTCAGTAGATGTAAATAATCCACCGGTGCTAGATGTAATCGGTGACCGATCATTGAATGAGAACGAACTGTTGATTATCACGTTGACAGCAACTGATCCTGACGACGGTGATAGTTTAACTTATGAAATGACTGGGCAGCCAACAGGCTCCAGCTTCGTCGATAATGGAGATAACACAGCGACTTTTAACTGGCGGCCTGACTTTAATCAGGCGGGCGCTTACCCAATGAGCTTTACTGTGACGGATAATGGTTTACCGGTTTCAGTAAGCGACTCGGAGTCAATCACCATTACAGTAAATGATGTGAATCGTTCACCGGTTCTGAGTCTGATTGGTAGTAAGTCTGTGAATGAGAATGTGTCGTTGAGTTTTGTGCTAACAGCCAGTGATCCAGATGGAGATAATTTAAGTTTTGCATTGGACACATTGCCAACGGGAGCTAGCTTTGTTGACAATAATAATGACACAGCTACTTTTAGCTGGACACCGGTTACAGGTCAGGTAGGTAGCTACCCGTTGAACTTCACTGTTTCTGATGATGGACTGCCTGTGAAAATTGATTCAGAAGCAGTAACTATCACGGTGACTACTGTTGCTACTGACACAATTGCTCCAGTGGTTACCGCCCCGGCGAACATCACCGTTGCAGCGACAGGTGCATCAGGTACCGATGCGAGCGTGACCGCCATCGCCAACTTCCTGAGTGGCGCCACTGCCACCGACAATGTCGACCCAACACTGACCATCACACACAATGCCCCAGCGGTCTTACCACTGGGCGCTAAC
>JBEQLM010000249.1:0-3026 GCA_040325975.1 Gammaproteobacteria bacterium
CTCTTTCTACCTCTTGTGTCACATCCTTAAGTTCCTTCATTTCGATATGACTACCATACAAACCATGATGAATTTTTCCATATAAATATCGCCCGATTAAACCACTGAGCGCTACCGTCAACATGCATAGCATGGCAACCGTACTATTCAACGAGCCGATCTGAAAATTGGAATGAAAAAGGATGAGAACTGGACCAAGCACACCGAACAACATATGGGTTCTGAACCAGAATTTAATGCTGCCAAAACGACTGATAAGTCGTACACGTTTTCTCAGTGGATAAATCAGTAATAGCAGCATTAAAATTGCACCAACTATTCCCATTGCATAGCCAAGGCCAGATTCGGCTGAGATCAAGTTTAAATCACGATGATCTATACCCCACCAAACTAATATTATGATGAAAACACCAAAAAAAAATCTGATAGCTTTATCTATATTATCTGTCATGTGTGCTTAATACACTTAAGATTAAAAAACGATGAACACTGTATATTCAATAACATATATTCAAAATCAAAATTTCTTGACAGCATAATCTCAGCGCCTAATAGAGCCCCTGGTACCTGTAATGTTTTTTAAAAGTACGATAAGAGGTAGCATTGTGTGCAATACCTTACTGTATTACTGAACGAGCTAAATTACACCTGACAAATATTATGGTATCAACAATCCCTGCTTACTGGCTCTATGGCCTGATCATGCTGATAATATGGCTCAGCTATATTGTCGTGCGCAAGATAAAGCAACGCCGCTATAAATCCATATTTAAGGAGGCGCAGGAAGCCGGACTCACGGATCCACCTTCATTACACCCGCTGATCGACCCGGGACTTTGCGGAGCCTGTGGCGCCTGTGTGCTTGCGTGCCCGGAAAGACCGCAACATCATGTCCTGGGTTTAATTAATGGTAAGGCAGCACTGATAGAGCCATCGAACTGCATCGGACACGGTGCCTGCGCAACGGCCTGTCCCTATGATGCCATCACTCTGGTATTCGGCACTGAAAAAAGAGGTGTTGATATCCCATCGTTGTCACCTGAATTTGAAACTAATATACCAGGCATCTTCATCGCAGGAGAACTGGGTGGCATGGGGCTAATCAGAAATGCCATTAACCAGGGTCAGCAGGCCATTAATTCAGTCTCCAAACTCAAGGGTATCGGTAAAGATAATATGACAGATGTCGTAATTATTGGTGCAGGTCCCGCCGGATTTTCAGCTTCATTGCAGGCCATGTCTAAAGGACTCAAATACATCACACTGGAACAGGGCTCACTGGGAGGCACGGTATTTCAGTTCCCACGCGGCAAACTGGTAATGACTGCGCCTTTTCATTTACCCATGATTGGATCAGTCAAGTTTCGTGAAACCACTAAGGAAGCCCTACTGGATTTCTGGTTAGAAGTCGAACGTAAAACCAATGTCAAAATTAACTATGGTGAAAAAGTAGAGAAGATTGAAAAGACAGAAACCGGCTTCAATGTAACTACAAATAATAATGTTTTCACTACACGCTCAGTATTGCTCACGATCGGTCGGCGTGGCACACCTCGCAAACTCGGTATACCCGGTGAGGAAATGAGCAAAATTGTATATAATTTAATCGACCCTGAACAATACCGTGGACAACACGTTCTTATTGCCGGTGGCGGTGACAGCGCACTAGAAGCCGCCACTAGCATCGCTGCCGAAGATGGCACTACCGTCACCGTGTCTTACCGAAGCGATTCTTTTTCCAGAGCAAAGCAAAAAAATAGGGACAAGATTGACATTGCTGTGGCACAGGGAAAAATTAACGCTCTAATGAGTTCGAATGTAAAAGAATTCACTCAGGATTCCGTCACCATCGAACAAGAAGGGAAAATCATAAAAATCAAAAACGATGCCGCGATCATATGCGCAGGCGGAATACTACCTACCGCTTTTCTAAAAGAAACAGGAATACAAATCGAAACAAAATACGGCACAAAATAAACATGTTTTATAATCAATCAATAAAACTATTCACCAACAGCGCACTTCTAGCGACAGCTTTTATTTTATTTTTTTCTAGCTCATGGGCAATAGCTTCAGTTGAACTAGATGATGCAAAATATGCAGTCCGCACCAAAAATTATTGGGAGGCCGCAAAGATATACTATCAACTGGCACGGCTAGACAATATTGAAGCCCAGTATCAAATTGCAGTATTGTTAAAATCAGGTAAAGGTGTAAAAAAGGATCTGACAAAGGCACTGTACTGGTTTAAGAAAGCGGCTAATAATAATCATAAAAAAGCACAGTACCACCTGGGAATAATGCTTGAACAGGGAGAGGGTGCAGGCATTGATAGACAAAAAGCTTATTACTGGTATAAAAAATCCTCAGATCTCGGTTATTCACTTGCCAGTAAAAAACTGGAGAATTTCGACCCTGAAATAATTTCTGCTTCCAGCACTGTTCCCATAACTGAAGATTCAATTATTCGTGAAAGCATCAATGGCAATACTGACAGGGTTATGGCATTACTTGAATCAGGTATTGATATTAATTACAAAGATCATTCAGGACGAACAGCCTTAATGGAAGCGTCAAAGAAAGGACATATTGATCTTGTCAAAATACTGATATCTAAACATGCCAGCCTTAATCTCAAGGACGACAGTGGTGATACCGCACTATTAATCGCTGCAAACAAACAGAACTATGCCATATTTGATTTCCTCTTAAAAAGTGGAGCCGATGCTAATATGCAGAATATCTTAGGTGATACACCTCTGATTATTGCTGCGAGAAAAAACAAGCTCGATTACGCTAATTTACTATTAACTCAAGGCGCCAATCTTAGTATCAAAAATAAGGCTGGTGAGACTGCGATAAAAGTGGCTAATACAAAAGGTTACCGTAATATTGAACAGGCCCTGCTTGAGCATGGCGCTAATCCTGTTATTAAAAATAAAACACCTACAAGTACTGTCAATATTGAAATAGCCAAAAAAAACCCACCGTCAACGGTTCAAAACAATTTGTTCGGCTTATGGACA
>JBEQLM010000024.1:0-13086 GCA_040325975.1 Gammaproteobacteria bacterium
GGTGAACGAGGTGATCGGTCGCGTGCACAGGATACTAATGACCATGCCGGTTCTATCATTCGTTTGCACGATGATGGCAGTGTTCCAAAAGATAATCCCTTTGTTGCTAAGCGCAATGAAAAGCCTGAGATCTACAGTTACGGACATAGAAATCCACAGGGCATGACTTTGCATCCTGAAACGGGTGAGATCTGGACGCACGAACACGGTCCACAGGGAGGTGATGAAATCAATATCGTCAAATCTGGAAAGAACTACGGTTGGCCAGTCATCACCTATGGTGTTAATTACGGTTGGGGCACGAAGATAGGCGAAGGCACTCGCAAGTCAGGCATGGAACAGCCGCTTTATTACTGGGATCCCTCTATTGCACCTTCGGGTATGGCTTTTTATGATGGCAATAAATTTCCGCAGTGGCGAGGCAATCTTTTTGTTGGCTCACTCAAATTTAAGTTGCTAGTGCGCTTAGAGCTGGAAAGCAATAAAGTGGTTAAAGAAGAGCGTTTGTTAGCGGGCGGATATGGGCGAATACGTGATGTTCGTAGTGGACCCGGTGGTTATCTTTATTTGTTGACTGATGAGGTTGAGGGCAGGTTGTTACGATTGGAGCCTCGTTGATTGTTGGAATTGAAGAGTTCATGCTCTGAGATATCGACACGAATATATTCATTGGTAAAAAACTGAATTTTCCATAGATGAACCTAAATAAAAATTATGCTTGAGAATGATGGCAGGCTGAGAGATGTCTGACGCGTAACGACATTGAATGACCAAAAGTTTCATTTTGTTTGGCTGTTATCTGCGTTCATCCGCGTTCATCTGTGGATATATTTATCTTTGATTTAATTAACGCATGGGTATGAAATGCGTGCCCAGCCGATGCAACTATTTTAAAAGTAGTGTCTTAATCAAATCTTCAAGATGATCAAGCATGCCAAAAGATATATCCCTCAAAACGCCTTGTTTGTCTATCAGGATAGAAGAGGGTGTGCCCTGTAATTGATAGCTCTCAAACGTGAGTGCGTTGTGTGTTCTTGTTTTTAGATATTGCTGCGCCTGTTTGCGAATGGCGGCTTGTTTTTCTTCGGGCCAATTGTTGTATTCAGGTATCTGGCTTTCTATAAATTCGAGTATTCTTTCTTCGCTTATTTCTTTGTTGTGCTCGACGAGCTTATCCATGGCAACAGCAAAGGGTATCTTGTAATCGAGTTTGTTGTCATTCAAATATTCGGTATTGGCCAGTTGTTTTAGCGGTTCGCCGATGACTTCACCTGTTTCAAGTAGATGTTTTAAATTATCCAGTGTGTTGACCTCAAAGTGTTCAAAGGCGGTGGCCACGCCAAGTACGATGAAATCTTCATTTTCAAATAAGGAATGTAAGCGAATAATTTCAGGAAAGGCATGTATGAAACAGCCGGTGCAGTTCACCTGAAAGACTTGCACCAGAATAACTTTACCGAGGTGGTCGCTGATATTGGAGGCTTCGCCCTGTAGCCATGTTTGTAATTGAAGGTCGGGTGCCTGTTGGCCGATGCTGGCGATTGTTTTCATGTTTTTGGCTTATGTATTCGTAAATTATCGCTCCTTTATATCATTTTCTGCCAGCGCACGCATACGCTGCGCATAACAATCACGTGCATCCTTGACCATGTAATGCTCTCCCGAATGACGGAAACCCAGTTTGGTGTAGAAGCGTTTGAGTTGATTTTTAAGCTCGGGGGTACGTTGTTCAATTTTGTCATCAACAATGGGAACGGCTTTTAATGCGACCAGTGTGTTATTCATATCTACAATCTGGCTCATGCGTTTCATCATTTCTGTGCCGATACTGTGATTTCTGAATTCAGGCTCGACCATGAGTTCGCCGATATAAACCAGACCTCCACAGGGTGTTTCCTCTGTTTCATCTTTGCTGAAGGATTCAAGAAAACAATTATTGTTTGAAAGGATGTGCAAGCCAAGATCAGAAATTTCGGGGGAAATAGAATCGAATAGATCTTGTAAGTCATCAAATGATTTACGCGCAAGCGAAATATCTATTCGACAACCTTTAATGCTCGCGACAACTTTTTCCTCGGCAGTATCATCATCCCAGATAACAGCCTGACCGCGAAATTCAAGCAGTAAATGGCTGAATTCCTCCAAATCTGAAGGTTTGAGGGAAAACTCAAATTCTAAATCTGATAGAAGATCTGATTCCATAGTGTCCGTATCATAGTTGTATATGAGTTGTTTCTAATATGCGACAAAAGCTAATAAAAATCAAGTAAAGAATAGGTCGCATAGTGTAGTGTTGTGGTAAATATTGATCCTGATTAAATTTACACTTGAATGTAACATTATGCCGAAATCATCTATTGCCGTTATTGCCGGTTCACAACTGGCCGATTATCACTTCGGAGAGGAGCATGCATTTGGTCCACTTCGACATCAGGCCTTTCTGGATGGCATGGACAGGCTTGATTTAATTTCACAGGTTGAATGGCTTGAGCCTGTTCAATGCGATCTTCAAAGTCTGCAAAGTTTCCATAATAATGATTTTGTCGAAATGGTCAGGCAGCGTTCAGAATCAGGTACTGGGTATCTGGATCATGGCGACACGCCTGCCCGTAAAGGCATTTTTGAAGCCGCTTCAACCGTCGTGGGTTCAGTGCTCGATATGGTTGACAGGGTCATGGATAAACAGTTTCGGCGAGGTTTTGTGCCTATTGCAGGCCTTCATCATGGCTACCGGGATCACTGTAGCGGCTTCTGTGTGTTTAATGATTGTGCCGTTGCCATTGAGCACTTACGCAAGCGACATCATTTACAGAAAATTCTATACGTTGATATTGATGCTCATCATGGAGATGGCGTGTTTTATAACTACGATAGCGATAGCAACCTTTTCATCGTCGATTTTCACGAAGATGGGCGTTTTCTGTATCCCGGCACAGGTTCTGCCGATGAAACAGGAAGTGGCCCTGCAAAGGGAACCAAGATGAATTTCCCTATGCCGAAGCAAGCTAATGATGAGGACTTTTCTCGGTTATGGTCCGAAGCTGAAGCATTCATTAGATCTATTGAACCTGAATTCATTATTTTGCAGTGTGGTGCTGATAGTATGAAAGGCGATCCAATTACCGATCTCGAGTGTTCACAGCAATCCTATCAACTTGCTACAGAAAGTTTATGCCGCATCGCTGATGAATTTTGTGATGGCAGAATGATTGCTTTGGGTGGTGGTGGTTATAATATGGAAAATATATCACTAGCGTGGCCTGTGGTTGTTCGGGCGATGCTTTGATTATTTTAAAAAGGATGTAATTTGTGTTTGGGTTTCTGTGAAATTATTGAATATTCGTACTAGTTTGTAATCTTGGTGGTAGTGGGTTCGACTATCCACTACCACTGAAATACCCGACTAAGAAAACCACAAGAACCTTTACATACGTTACTCCAGACTTCCTGCCTTACACCCTAAAATCCATCCACAAAACACCTGCTCAAATTAACCTACAAATTGTATTGTCAAAATTGACCCATCGTGTATAAATAGCCCCATATTGGCAACAACCTTACAAAAGCTAAATAACAATAAAAATTGTTTTATTACCAGAAGAATAAACTCCATGTCTGATCAGAATAACCGTAGAACCAGTACACGCCATGATCAACAAGAAGTATTAAGCCTGACTATTATCTCCACCTCTCAGAATCCTGAGCTATTGGGTAAAAAATTCAATGGTTCTACTGTTGATATTTCTGCAACTGGCCTACGAATCAAGTTGCAGAGCGTGTTACCTGCAGATAGCATCATCAATATGTCGATAGTACTTAAGGATGATTCCAATGAATTTTTTTTAACCGGAAAGGTACGCTGGTGTCGTGAAATCAAAGCGGAAGATACCTATCAGGCAGGCGTTGTTCTTCATGGAATAATTAACACAGAAACTGACTACAAACGCTGGCGGGAAATTGTTAAATAAAGAACAAAGCCACATATTAGTCAGTGTAGTGATATCGGTTTCTGCTTCTTCGGTACTAAACAGCCCCCATGAAAAAAATATTACAAAGGCGAACTTCCTTAACTGATTCATTTTTTAGCTCCAGATTTTTAATTTAATTAATAATAGCGAATGCAACATTAGTGTTTTCCGATATACTAATCATTAAGGGTCAATGGGGGGCAGTTCACTCTGTCCCGGAGTTTTGATGCCAACAGGCGATAATCGTTTTAAGTTCCAGATTTGAGATCATGCATTTAGCAGAAAAGTGGCTTACGCGAGTAGAGGTGGGACGTCTCGGTCTGGTAAAATTGACCAAATGGTCGTAATTTGTCACCGATCTAATTTTTGCCTTTTTTGAAGAGAAAATAATCAGGATATGAGTAACTATGAATAAAACAGAAGCTGTAAATAAAATACGGGCTGCTAAGCAGGCGCATATGAGCTGGGTAATGAAAGCCGATGCATTGATTTACGGAATTCCTCTAGAGAATAATCAGGTACCGGTTGATGGAACCGAATGTATATTCGGGCAATGGTATTACGGAGAGGGGCAAAATCTTAAATATTTAGCTTCATTTAAAGCCATAGAGCAGCCTCATTTTGAATTGCACTCAACTTATGCTCAGATCTTTAAGTTATTATTTGAAAGCGATGACAAGTCTTTCCTCAAGAAATTATTTGGGCAATCTAGCAAACAGAGTGAAGCTAATACTCAAAAAGCAAGAGAGCTGTTTCCTAAACTTAAGGAATATTCGAATGAAGTCATTAAATATCTAGATGTACTTGATAGCGAAATTGAGTCAATGGCCTGAGTTATAAAGCTGCAACCTACGTACTAATCTGGTTTTTTATTGTTCCCAGATTAGCAGGAGGCTTTTGGAGTAATCCAGAATAATTTAAAACGCAGCACCAAGTCGCAGATACCATTCCTCTTCTCCGCCCAGATCCAGTCCTTTGGCATAACCAATCGCCAGTTGCACCGGTAAATAATAGAACAGAACGGTATCAACATTAAATTCAATGCCGGTGCTACGGTAATATTCTGTGGGGTCACTACCTGTATCCCAGGTGCTGCCTGCTTCATAAAAAAGCGTGGCATGGAGCTGATCTACTCCGAGTGGTGGTGCCATGAATCCGCGCTCAATGCGAGTAATCGGTAAACGGTATTCAATCGAGCCCAGTCGCATACGCTGACCGATTAGCTGAGGCAAGCCTTCCGGGTAACCACGTAAACTGAAATGTCGGTGGTTAAAGGGTGTATCAAATATCGGATTGATGATGCTGCTAATACTGCTACTGTCATCCTTGATGCCACCAAGATGGAAGGGTCGGGTTGTGCTTGTACCTTTGGCTTCTGCATAGCGCAATGCCAGGGTATGCTCACCACTCAGCTGGAAAAATTCACGCCAGTCTCCCAGGTGAACCTTGCCGCTGTAATCGCTGCCCCCTATCTCATCGCTATCTTCGACTACCAGATTAACTTCACGTCCGGAAGTTCGACTGATGGATTTTATATGTGATTCGGTTGAGTCATATAACAGAGCAATGCCCAAAACATTGTCGGTGTACGAACCATTAGGCAACAATCCAGGTTGCCACCAGACATCCTCGCTCTGGCTTTTAAATGCGCCAATATTAAATGACCACTTGTTATCCATTTTCAAAAATGGGAACACGGCCTCCATCATCTGACTATCAGTGCGGCGTACTCTCTGCTTGAGGTTGTTTGGATTTAAGGTAAAGTCATGTTGACGTTCTGCCTCGAATTTTATTAGTGGATACCAACCATCATAGATATATTGAAAGGAACCCAGCGGCCATTGGTTGTCAGTGTCATAGGCAAGGTCAACGGCATACAAATGTTGTAATAGACTATCTGAACCCGCCGTAACGATACCCAGCTCTGAGCGTGATTCATCAATAAACATATGCGGAAACCACCAGCGTGGATGTAGACTATCCCAGGCTGAATAGGGCTCGGCAGGTTCTGCAGTATAGTTTTCTGACTGTGGCGCTGGTTGCCCAGTTGAACCAGTGACCGCTACCAATAATGGTTCATTGATCTGTTGTTTTTTATCCAGTTTAAAAACATCTGTACCCTCAGCTGTGTAACCAAGGTAGTAGATGTCGCCGTTATCGGATTCAACCGGTGACGTTGCGCTAGTTATGACATTAGTCAGACTTGCTGACCTGCCAGTGTTCAGGTCCTTGCGACGAATGTTATAAATCCCTCCATGTTCTGATGTAAACAGGATCGATTTTCCATCCGATGAATACTGTGGATGATCTTCTATCGCAGCATCATTGGTCAACAAGCGCCATGTTTTGTTTTTAAGATTAAACTGTTCAAGATTCCAGCCGGTTTTTTTACGCCAGACCGAGGCGACCAATTCCTGGCCATCGGCTGAGGTGTCTAATGTGCCAATAACTTCCCAGGGCTTGCCGCGCCAGAGGATATTTTTTACCTGACCATCAAGGTCAAGTACATGTAATTCATTTTTTCCGGCCTTGTTATGCACAGCAATAATCTGACTACCATCTGCTGACCAGCTGGCATTTCGATATCGTGCACATTCGGTCAAGCGTTCAAGATCATCACCTTCGAGATCAACTCGATAAATGTCGTAGTAGACGGCAGCATTGTGACAACGTTCTGGCTGCAGTAGTAAGATTCCGGCCTGTGGGTGAACATCCAGGCGCGTGCCAAAATTAACTTCCCTTAAATGATGCACCTTATCCTGTTGATCAAGCATCATCAGGCTGGCATGTGATTTACCATTGTATGAGATGTAATAAGCCCGACCGTCAGGCAGAATACGCAGTGGACCGGCAAAGTAACCATCTGTTGTCAGGCGTTTGCCTTCAATGAGGCCTTTCTTGTTAACGGCATCAATTTGTGGTCGATATTTTTTATCAAGATAGATTTCAAATTCATCCCAGAGAACCGATAGATCTTTGGAATAAACACTCTCAGCATTGCTATTAATAAAAAAAGGTAGAATGTTATTGGAATAATTTTCGATCAAGGCATCGATCTTTTCAGCGCCATAGGTTTCTGCCATGAACTGGTAAAAATGCACGCCGTAGAGATAGGCGGCGGTTCCCGTTGGCCATGTCGCCATAGGCTGATTAAGCTGACGTATCGGTTTAATTCCATTTAACACCTCAGTACGCATCATAGAATCATATAGACTGCTCTGACCACGACCGATACCTCGCTTTTCATCGGTTTCGATATAAGTCGCATAACCTTCAATCATCCAACGCGGCTGAAACGTGTTGGGGAAAAGGAGAAAATTTCGACCAAAGATCGAACGCAAAAATTTTGGACCGAACCTTACCTTGTCCAGATGCAGGATATGAGTGTACTCGTGGGTCAATAGCAGTTCCATCCAGCCAGCATGATCTTCAAGGCCAATAAGATCATCGGGTGGTGAAACAAACAACATGATCCAGTTACTAGGGAATGGTGTTGCCATGCCATTGGAAGAGTCATATTCATCCGTCAGCACCAGATTTACTGGCTCTTCTGGTGTCCAGTTTAATTGCTTGCTCAGGCGCGTATGGATCTGCTCGGCCAGTGAAAGCGTTTCACGCGCCATTTCCTCCAGGCCATCATGATAATGCAGATGAAAATGTGGACTGTGAATGCTGTACCAGTTCAGGCGTGAATCATGCGAATAACCAGCGAATATATTGCTGGATAATAGACATAATAATAGCAACAGGATGCATCGCAGATTTATTCGCATAGGTTGTCTAATACTCCCAGCATCCATGTGATTCCCGTTTCAATTTCTATTAACACGATTATTCGAGCTAATATAACACCGTATGAGAATAAAACAGAACCTGTAGCATTGAAGTGTATCCAGCTGATTGCTGTGGTGATTAATATTCGTCCGATTATGCTTCGCTAATCGAAGCTACACACTCGAAAAGCAGTTACAATAAATTGATGTCCATTTTTTTAATTTCTTTTCAAAAGGTAACAGTTCATGAATAGCGGCAACCTTAAAGAAACTATACGTATACAACGTGAAAAGCTCACGGCAATGTTGGCTGAGGAAATGCATGAGCTGGGATTAAAATGTATAGCTCTGCTCAGTGATCGAGAAGCACTGGATTTGTTATTGTCAGAGGCGTTGCCTGAACTCTCATTCTGTAAACATCTTTATGTATTGAATTCTGAAGGTGTACAGATAACAGATAATATTACTCAAAGCGGTAAGGATGAATCGCATTTTGGCCGCGATCGAATGGACAGGCCTTACATGGAAGGGATAATTGGTAGCACAGATTTTAAATTATCTGACGCCTATATCAGCCGGAATAAAAAACGGCCTTCTTTTACAGCAGTACAAGTGATACGAAATAAAAATGGAGAACGAGTCGGGTTTCTTGGTGCAGATTTTGATTTAAGAGAGTTGCCGGGCATTAAGGAAATATATCAGGAACCTGATAACTGGCGACAGATAAAAGGTGATCCGGCAATTCGCAGTGCAGTCTTTCATCAACAACGCGTTGATAGTGAGATGGATAAACACCTTGATCAGGTCATACCTATTATCAGTGAGTTAATGAGCGAGCATGGCGTGTTTCACGGCAAGCTGCATTTTTCCAGCAGTCGCGCCACAATATGGCTGATTGATGACCCATTCAGTTACCGAATTTTAAATTTTGATGAGCTTATCGATCCGGATATTTGTCTGGCCTATCCACAGCATGATTATCATGAAAGAGCCATTGTGCCTGCTGACAAGATTATGTCGATATTTGAGCTTTTCCGCAGTTTACGTTTTGCCGATGAGAATGTTTATTTAAGGGCGGGTTCATTAAATGTTATTAACGGCATGGTTGGGCTGAACTTTTCCTGTGATGGTTCGCACTATATGCGCTTCGATGAATTTCTTGAGAAAAGCACAGATTTCTGGTTCGGTACACAGGCAAATTAAAGTTGTTTTATTTTCACAGGAAACTGGGTTCTGCAAGCTGTAAGAACAATACACAGAGTAAGTTCTTTCCATGCTACAACTTGTTCAGTAGAAAAAGTACCCTGCTCAAATTTATTTCCGATACGATAGTCAGGAAGGATGATCGAGAACCAGCTCGACGGACTGGAAGTGCTGGTCGATTTTTTTGAATGCACGTAGATCTAATACACCTGTAGTGTTCAGTGAGACGATTAAATAAAAAGCATCGGGATACTGGTGTTCTTGTTCGTCCAGTGCGGAAGGAATTGCATCGCTGTGAGGATGCGAATGTACAATGGCGAGTAATTCTTCGTTTTGCTCTCGCATTTGTTTCATGGCAGAAATTTGAGCCTGTTCATCCATCTGGAAACGTACTCCAGAATTTTCAGCAGAATTCATGATTGGGTAATAGCGATTGGCATGCTGGTTTTGTGAGCTGATAAGACCGCAAATCTCAGTTTCAGGATTTTGTTGGGCATGTGCCAGAATCTGGTTAGCCAGTTTTCGTGATAGCAGTAGTGTTTTGTTATCTGTATTCATTTTATGTGTACTTATGTTTTTGAGCCGCAAACCTGACAGTCAGGATCTTTTTTAAAATTCATTGAGCGCCATTGCAATGATAGTGCATCGAATAATAATAAACGGCCATAGAGCGGTTCGCCAATCTGGCAGATAAGTTTGATGGCTTCCAGTGCCTGCATGCTGCCGATGATTCCAACAACGGGGGCCAGTATGCCATTTTCGCTGCAAGTCAGATTTTCTTCGCCTTTGTCTGGATACAGGCAGCTGTAACACGGGCAGAGCTGTTCTCGACTGTCGAAGACGCTAATTTGTCCTTCAAACTGAATGGCAGCACCCGAGACCAGCGGTTTTTTTTGTTCAACGCAGGCGCGGTTGATGGCAAAGCGGGTGTCAAAATTATCCGAGGCGTCGAGCACCACATCAGCCAGTTGAATTTGTAGAGCCAGGGATGACTCATCCAGTCGATGGTCGATGGTGACAATATCAATTTCATCATTGATAGCGAGTAGATTACTTTTGGCGGAGGCTACTTTTTTTTCGCCAATATTTTGATTACGGTGAATAATTTGGCGCTGCAGATTGCTGAGTTCGACTTTATCGTCATCAACTAGTGTGAGTTTACCTACTCCACCCGTTGCCAGATATAGGGCAGCGGGTGAGCCCAGGCCGCCTAAGCCAATAATTAAGACGTGTGCGTCACGGAGTTTTTGCTGACCTTCGAAACCAATTTGCGGCAGCATGATGTGACGGTTATAGCGGAGGAGTTGCTCATCGTTCATGTGCGTTATTGTAGCAAAACTACGGCTGCAAAAATGCAGATCTGTTATTCCTGATTTTCTCAGAGTGCTGAAACCGAGAGATGATTAAATATAATTACGCCAGTTGTCTGGTCTGGGATCAAGGCTATGATGATGTAGCTCTGCTTTGGTCAAAGAAAGTGATGGCGGCTGCTGTCGGTCTGTCTCAATACCAAGGCTTGATCTCAGCGCGCCTTCACAATAGGCAATCAATTCGTATTTAAAGCGTTTGGCCAGGCTGTCGCGCAGGCTAAAACCGACATCTACCAGTGCAGATTCGAGCATCTGCAAGGAGATTTCACGAATATCATAACGAACACGGAGAACATTGGGGCGTACTGGTGCGGCGAGTTCTATGCCAGCGACGCCCATGAGCAGCCGAGCAGCCGTTTCGGCTTGATCAGTCTTGGTGAGGGAGTGGGTGAAACGTATCTCCCTGTCTTTGGTGATATCGTTGCATAGCGGCATTCGTCAAATCTAGGTCAGATGAGAATGAATAGCAAGAAGTTTGTGTGCAAGCAGCTTGCTTGCGGCTAAGGGAATGGGCATGATTTTTAGTAAAAATCATTAAAAATCAGAGTGTTGCTGTTTTTATCTGTGGATTCGGTTAATAATATTTATGTCTGGCTACAGCTCTAGTTTTAATTTCACCCGTTTTTCCTATTATTTTTATACCAGTGATGATCTTAATATTTGCGGTGCAGTAAAATTCAAAGGCTTTGCGCTCTAAAATTTGTTCATCATTGGCCAGAATGGTGATTGCAGTAGAAATTTTCGAACCACACGTACCATTTAGATCATGGTTGAAAATTTGAGGGTCGAGAGTAATGGTGTATTTTGCGGAGCTCAGTTGGCATTCTTTTTTAATTGAACTGCTATCAATGATTATATTATCTTTAATTGTAACCATATCCCAGGGACTATAGGTGCCATCAGCATCTGAGTATTTGAAGGTTTTTTCTTTACCGTCTTTGAGCAAGGTATTAGTGACGAGCAGAATATCTTTGGCCTTGTCGCATTCATAGGTGATGAGTGGAAAACTATCTTTGGCGAAAGTATTGGACACATAGAGACCCGATACCCAGAAAAGGGCGTTCAAAAGTATAATTTTTGAAATCCATTTAAAAAACATCGTCCTGACCTCTCGTGTTATGGGTCTTTGAGTCATTTTTTTACATTTATGGATTTTCACATCTAAGGACTGAAACGTGGATGAAAAATTTGATCTCTATCACCACTAGAGTATATATGATTTTTAATTATTTTTAATTGTATTGCAGTTAAAAATCTAAATGCTTATCGTTATTTATTTCATCAAGTATACCGGCAGTTACTCTTGCCTGTCCTGATAAATCGGTTAACTGGATGATTTTATGGAAGTTGTTACGCTGAAAGCAATCATAAACCTGTTGTTTCTGATCGTAGCCATGCTCAAAAGCCAGCCAGCCATTTGGTGTTAAAAATTTTTCAGATTGCGCTGTGATATTTTTTATATCATCCATGCCTGTTTCACCGGAGGTCAGTGCGCCAGGTGGCTCGAAGCGGACATCACCTTGTGATAAGTGCTCATCTTGTTCAGCAATATAAGGTGGGTTGCTGATGATAAGGTCGAAATGTTGTTGATCAAGTTGTTCGAACCAGTTGCTTTCAACGAATTGGATATTGGTTATTTGATGAATGCGGGCATTTTCTGCGGCAATGCTAAGTGCTTCTTTTGAAATATCACTAGCGATTATTTCCCAGTCGGGGCGCTCACTGGCTATGGCAATGGCGATAGCGCCACTACCAGTTCCTAAATCAACCATTTTCAGATTTTTTTGAGCTGAAAATTTATCCAGCACAAATTCAACCAGGGTTTCTGTTTCTGGCCGGGGAATGAGTGTTGCCGGTGTGACTTTGAAATTCAGTGACCAGAATTCTCTGTTACCAGTGAGATAGGACACGGGTGTGCCAGCACGGCGTTGTTCGATCAGTTGATGGAAAGTTTGTGTCTGCTCTATGTCCAGTTGTTTTTCAGGCCAGGCAATAAGGTGTGTGGCTGTGCAATTCAGTACATGGCATAAAAGTACTTCAGCATCGAGGCGGGCGGAGACCGAGGTTTCAGCCAGTGTTTGTGATGCCTCTTTAATAGCCTGGGCGATGCTGGGCATTGTTATTATTCTGCGAGAGAAGCGAGTTGCTCAGCCTGGTATTCATTTATCAATGGATCAATCACCTGATTCATTTCACCAGTGATAAATTCATCCAGCTTGTACAAAGTCAGGTTGATGCGGTGATCGGTGACTCGACCTTGTGGAAAGTTATAGGTGCGAATTCGTTCAGATCGATCACCGCTGCCAACCAGACTTTTTCGAGTTTGTGCCTGTTCTGAACGTTGTTTCTCAAGTTTGGCATCCATGATTCGTGCCTGTAACAGTGACATGGCGCGGGCTTTATTTTTATGCTGCGAACGCTCGTCCTGGCATTCTACGACCGTACCGGTAGGAAGATGGGTGAGACGAACTGCGGAATCGGTTTTATTAACGTGTTGTCCACCAGCACCGGAGGCGCGGTAGGTATCAACGCGCAGATCAGCAGGTTTGATTTCAATTTGTTCGACATCAGCGATTTCCGGCATGATCGCAACTGTGGCTGCTGATGTGTGTACACGACCTTGTGATTCGGTTTCCGGTACACGTTGAACGCGGTGAGCCCCTGATTCGAATTTCAATTTTGAATAAGCGCCATCACCAATGATGCGCGCAACAATTTCTTTATAACCGCCGTGTTCGCCATGGTTTTGATTAATGATTTCAACTTGCCAGC
>JBEQLM010000250.1:0-3021 GCA_040325975.1 Gammaproteobacteria bacterium
GACCTCGAGTTGCACTCGTACTCCATCTACCGTTGGCCGTCGTCCAACATTGGCGATACCTTTTACAACGCCTAATGTACCGGAATGCATGGTAACAGAATATACCCCATGTAGTGGGGTGCTCGGGCGATGTAGATGAATATTTGCGGTGGGGAATCCGATGGTGCGGCCACGTTTGTCACCATGCGCAACACGCCCACAAATTTGATAGGGCCTTCCAAGCATCTTCTTGCTGGCATCGAGCTGGTTTTCGATTAAGGCGTTGCGGATGCGTGTGCTGCTAACTCGTGTCTCATCAATGTGGTGGGTGGATAGCGAGGCTACTTTAAAGCCATATTTTTCACCGTATTCCTGCAACAATTCAAGATTACCTTTACGGTCACGTCCGAACTGGAAGTCATCGCCGATGACCAGTGCCTTGATGGCCAGTGCGTCAATCAGCACCTTCTGGATGAATTCATCTGCCGTCATCGAAGAAAGATCTTTATTGAAATTCATCAGCAACAGATAATCGGGGCACAGTACGGGTGAATAGCTTGCCAGTGCAACCAGCTTATCTCGGGTGTTCATCAAGCGAGGTCGATTATGAGTGCTGGAAAAATATTCATGTGGTAGCGGGTCGAAACTCATCAGGCAGCGTTTGAGTTGTTGTTTTTCTGCAACCTCGGTGAGCAATCTAAGCAAGGCCTGATGACCAAGGTGAATGCCATCGAAGTTACCGATGGTCAATGCACATCCCTTATGTGAAGGTTTTAGATTGTGATATCCGCGGATTAAATGCATTTTTAAGATCGTTTCAACTGCGCTGGGCGTAGGCCAGTGAGCATTAGTGTGACAAAGTAAACCAGTACAGCCAGAGCAATGATGCCGGCAATATGGCTGACACGCTCAATAATGACCCAGTCTGACCATTGCGGTAGTTCGGGCGTGACCAGTGAGATGACAAAGGCCATAGTGATGCCTGCTATTGTAATCTGTGCCAGTAATTTAGCCCAACCTTTCATGGGTTGAAACACCTCAATTTGTCGCAACCCACGGTAAAGCATAAAAGCATTCAAATAAGCTGAGCAGCTTGTCGCCAGAGCCAGACCGATATGGGGCGCTTCGTAGTTATACATTACCAGCGGTACGACGAATAAAATATTGAGTGCCATGTTACTAACCATGGCAATAATGCCGATGCGAACGGGGGTTTTTGTATCCTGGCGGGCATAGAAGCCGGGCGCTAATATTTTGATCAGAATGAATGCAGGCAAGCCAGCGATGTAAGCCATCAGGCTCAGGCTGGCGAGGTAAGTATCTGAGGCTGAGAACTCACCATATTGAAACAAGGTAGCCAGTACCGGTGCAGCGAGCATAAACAGGCCGATGCAGGCGGGTATGGAAATAATCAACACCAAACGAGTTGCCCAGTTCAGGGTCTGATTAAATTCATCGGCAGAATCGCGAGCATGTTGTTTGGATAAAGTAGGCAGAATTACGGTGGCGATAGCAATGCCAAAAATGCCGAGCGGGAACTCAAGCAGGCGGTCCGAGTAATATAGCCAGCTGACACTACCCGCAACCAGAAAAGAGGCAATGACGGTGTCGAGCAGCAAATTAATCTGCGCCACCGAAGAGCCGATGACGGCGGGTAACATCAACTTAAGGATTTTTGAAACTCCATCATGGTGACGTTTGAATTGAGGCCTGGGAATTAAGCCAAGTTTTTTCAAAAAGGGTATCTGAAATAGAAACTGCAACAAGCCCGCTAATGCGACACCCCAGGCCAGCGCCATCAAAGGCTGATCGAGCATGGGTGATACCCAGAAGGCGGCACCAATCATACAAAGGTTGAGCAGTACCGGTGTGAAAGCAGGCACAGAAAACTGATTAAAGCTGTTGAGAATGCCACCAGCGAAGGCGACCAGCGAGATAAAGAACAGGTAAGAGAAAGTGATGCTCAGCATCTCAGCGGTCAGCTGGAAGCGTTCAGGGTCATCATGAAAGCCGGGTGCAAATAACCAGACCAGTGCAGGAGCGGCGACTGAGCCGATGATGGTGATCAATAAAAGAATGCCGCCTAATTTACCAGCGACATGGTTGATCAGGTCTTGCAGTTCTTCGCGACTGCGTTTTTCTTTGTATTCAGAAAACACCGGGACAAAGGCTTGCGAGAACGCGCCTTCAGCAAAAAGGCGGCGCATAAAGTTGGGGATTTTGAAGGCGACCAGGAAAGCATCAGTGCCACCACTGGCACCAAAAAGTGTTGCCAGCGTGATATCGCGCAGCAAACCGAAGATCCGGGAAAGCAGGGTCATGCTGCCCACAACAAGGGTGAATTGCAGTAATTTGGCGCTCAGTTTCGTCTTCCTTTCATGGTGTAATGTTCGTTTTTTGTAAAATGTGCGTGCGAAATGGGCATTCTATCGAATTTTGGTTGACAAAACCGATGAAAACTGGCAATTTACGCGCTCTTTTTTAGATAGACAGGTCTTTATTCGTGGCAAATTCAGCATCATCAAAAAAACGCGCTCGTCAAGCAGTGGTTCGTCGTACTCGTAACGTGGGCGATCGTTCAATGATGCGCACTTGTATCAAGAGAGTTTATTACGCAATTGAAGCGGGCGACAAGTCAGCCGCTGAGACAGCATACAAAGAAGCTTGTCCAGTTATCGATCGTATTGCAGGCAAAGGCTTAATTCACATGAATAAAGCAGCGCGTCATAAGAGCAGAATGAACAACAATATTCGCGGCATGTAAGTCACTCTTGCATGAGCAATAAAAAAGCCGGCATTGACCGGCTTTTTTATTGCCTGATATTTTGTCAAAAACTAAAGCAGTACCAGATTGTCTCGATGAATCAGCTCAGGCTCATCAATGTACTCCAACAGATTTTCTATCTCACCGCTGGCTTTGCCCTTGATGAGTTCCACTTCCGAAGCTTTGTAGTTCACCAGTCCACGCGCAACCTCATTGCCGTCAGTATCAAGGCAACTAACTACGTCGCCTCGCTGGAATTGGCCAGAGACTTTGGTCAC
>JBEQLM010000251.1:0-3004 GCA_040325975.1 Gammaproteobacteria bacterium
GCGGTATCGCGGCCAACCGCATCGCGGCGGTGACGTTTACCAATAAAGCAGCTGAAGAAATGAAAAAGCGGGTTAAAAAACTCACCGGCAAGAAAGAATCCAAAGGACTCAGGGTATCGACTTTCCATCGGCTGGCGTTAAATATTCTGCATAAGGAGTACGCGGCGCTGGATTACAAGGCGGGCTTCTCAGTGTTCGCCCAGCAGGACAGTATCTCCACCATTCAGGAATTGTTGCGCACTAACGGCGAACGCGGACTGGATCTGGCGAGTCAGGCACAGGCGCAAATTTCTCAATGGAAGAACGACGGCATCATGCCCGAACAGGCGTCGTCCGTTGCTAAAGATGACAAGCAATTAGTACTGGCCAGACTTTATGTGAAATACCAGCGTCAGTTGCACGCCTACAATGCCTTTGATCTGGATGACCTGATTCTGCAAACCGCACATTTATTTATGAGTCGGCCGGATATTCTGGAGTCGTGGCAGAACAAGATTCACTATCTACTGGTGGATGAGTATCAGGACACCAACACCAGCCAGTATGAACTGGTGAAAATGCTGGCTGATCGCCGCCATTGTCTAACCGCCGTGGGTGATGATGATCAGTCGGTTTACGCCTGGCGTGGTGCGCGTCCTGAGAATCTGGAACAGCTAGCAAAAGATTTCCCTGATCTTGAATTGATTAAATTGGAGCAGAATTATCGTTCCACCAGCCGCATTCTCAAAGTGGCCAATGAACTGATTAAAAATAATCCACACGTTTATGAAAAACGCCTGTGGAGTGATCTCGGTTATGGCGATCCGATAAAAGTAATGCAGTGCAACAGCGCCGAGGATGAAGGCGAGCGGGTTTGCATTGAGCTGCAATCGCACAAAATACAGAACGGCACAAAATACGAACATTATGCGATTTTATATCGCGGTAATTTTCAGGCCCGGATTTTTGAAACGTATTTACGCGCCATGAACATACCTTATGTTGTCAGTGGTGGTATTTCATTTTTCGAGCGCACCGAAATCAAAGATGTGGTTTCTTATTTACGCCTGCTGGCCAATCCCGATGATGATGCCGCTTTCCTGCGGGTGATCAATACACCACGCAGGAACATCGGCCCGGCGACGCTGGAAAAATTGAGCAAATACGCGGTTGATCGTGAAGTGAGTTTGCTCACCGCCTGCGGCGAAGTAGGTATGCAGAGCCATGTTTCAGCCACCGCCTATAAGAATCTAAATCAATTTTGTGACTGGCTGTTACGTTTGGCAAACCGTGCTGAAGATGAGCAGGCGACCACCATCACGCAGCAATTGCTCGATGATCTGGGATACGAAACCTGGTTGCTGGAACAGAGCCCGGATGTGGAGACCGCCGAGCGACGCTGGGCGAATGTGCTGGAATTGATGGAATGGATATCACGACTACAGACAAAAGATCCCGAAGCGGGTGTGGCCGAATTGATGTCGCGTCTGGCTTTGATGGATATCCTGCAACGCAAGGAAGATGACAAGGCACAGGACGCAGTCAAGTTAATGACCTTGCATGCGGCCAAGGGGCTGGAGTTCCCCCATGTTTATCTGGTCGGCTTTGAAGAAGACTTGATCCCGCATCTGGTCAGCATTCAGGAAGATAGCATCGAAGAGGAGCGGCGTCTGGCCTATGTTGGCATCACCCGTGCGCAACGCACCCTGACCATGAGCATGGCGCGAGTGCGTAAACGCTATGGTGATAAAGTCATGTGCGAGCCCAGCCGTTTTCTGGAAGAACTGCCCAAAGATGATCTGGAATGGTCTGGTGGGAAACATGATGTTAAATCAACGCCAGAAACAGGACGTTCTCATTTGGCGGGGTTAAAGGAGTTGCTAGGATAGATGAGAACTATTCTCATTATAAAAACGTGTGGAATTAGATGGTTACCGTCGTTTTAGTTTAGAATAGAGTGAAAAGGGAAACACTATACTTGACAAGGTTGTTAACACTCTGGATAATGAGAATCATTATCATTTACAACTTAAAGACCAACTAAAATGTTAACTCGATTTTTACGCCCATTATCTTTTCTGATTGCTGCACTGTTTTTTATCACACCCACCGTTTCTCTAGCGGCCCCCTCTCAGCATCTGGTTCAAATGCTGGACTATATAGGCGTTGATTATCCACCGACGATTGAAAACGGTGAGGTGATCAATGAAGTCGAATTTACTGAGATGCAGGAATTTTCAGGCTTGCTGCATAACCTGATTTTGGCCATGCCAGAAGCCACAAATAAAGCCGCTTTACTTGAAGTAGCAGAAAGTATTCATAATGGCATTGAAAACCGTGTTATCGGCGATCAGGTGACAACACTCACTCAGCAACTCAAAGCCGATTTAATCGCTACTTATGAAATTTCAGTTGGCCCTTCTAAAACACCTGAGCTTTCCGGTGTGCAGGCTTTGTATGAATCTGAGTGCTCATCCTGCCACGGCGTGCTGGGCTACGGCGATGGCCCACTGGCCAGCGTACAGGAAATCCCCCCCAGTGATTTTCACGACATGGGACGCCAGTACACACGCAGTGTATTTGATTTGTATAACACGATTTCTCTGGGAGTGAATGGCACACCCATGAAAGCTTTTGATCAACTCAGCGATGAACAGCGCTGGGCATTAGCCATTATGGTGAGTCGTTTTTCAGGCAAACAGGAACAACGTGAGGCCGGAAAATCATTATGGCAACAGGGTTATTTGCACGATTACTTTAAGTCATTACCTAATTTAACCGGCATGTCTTATGCAAAAGCAGAAGAGCTAGGTAATGACATCAATATCGATGGCAAAGCTGTACTTGCCTATTTGCGCAGCGATCCATCCATTCTCGATGTTAGTGACCACGCTGCACTGGACACCAGTATCGCCATGCTGGCCGTCAGTCTCGAACACGCTCGTGCTGGTGATCACAAGGCCGCATACAAAGCTGCTTTGTCAGCCTACCTCGATGGCTTTGAATTGGCTGAACCATCATTGGT
>JBEQLM010000252.1:0-2964 GCA_040325975.1 Gammaproteobacteria bacterium
CTGTTAAAACGAAGTTACAGCAATTCGCACTGGGAAAAGAAAGATGCACAGGTGGTAGCCTCAGAGCAAACCAGTTTTTATGGGCTGATCATCAATCCTGAGAAGAATGTGAACTACGGGAAAATTGACCCTAAACTTTCACGTGAAATATTTATCCAGTCTGCTTTGGTGCAGCAGGACTTCAACTGTGAAGCCGAATTTTTCAAACACAATCAGAAATTGATAACGCAACTTGAAAAACTTGAAGCCAAATCACGGCGACAGGATATTCTGGTCGATGACGTTATTTTGTTTCAATTTTACGATGATCAAATCCCCGAGCACATCCATAATGGTGTTTTATTTGAAACATGGCTAAAACAATGCGGCAAAGATGATCCTGCCGCATTAAAACGCCTGTTACTTAGCAAAGAAGATTTGATGCAACAGGATGCCAGTCACGTCAGTAACGAGCAATTCCCTGACCATCTTCAAATGAACGAAGTCAGTTTTCCTCTGGATTATCATTTCGACTTTAATCACCAGCATGATGGTATTACCCTGATTACACCTGTTGCCGCTTTAGCTGCCATCAATGCGCAGCAATGTGAATGGCTGATTCCCGGTATGCTGCGGGAGAAAATGATTGCCTTAATTCGCTCATTACCAAAATCGATTAGACGCAACTTCGTACCTGCACCCAACTTTGTCGATGCCTGCATGGAAGCCTTAGAAGTATCGAACTCGCCACTCACTACCGCCATGACCAAACAACTTAAAAAAATGACCGGCGTAGAAGTGCCCTACGATGCGTGGCGCACTGAGCTTGTTGATGGTCATCTTTTCATGAACTTCCGCATCATCGATGGCAATGGTAAAACCATCAGCGAAAGCCGTGACCTGCCCGAATTAAAAGAACAATTATCCAGCGATGTAAATACCATCACCGATCAGACTAGTCCTGCTTTAAATAATGTTAGTCAGGACGCTAATATTCCAAAACACGAAATAGAAAATGATAAGGTCGGCGCAGAAGCCATTGATCTACTTGATCAGGTAATAGAAATTGAGCAGCACGGTTTAAAATTAAAAGCTTATCCCGCGCTGGTCAAACAGGGAAAAAATGTTGCGTTAAAACTGATCAACTCAAAACAACAGGCTGAAGAAGAGACGCTCCAGGGTTTAAGGCAATTGTTTATCAATGCGCTACCACAACAAATCAAGCACCTAAAAAACAACATCCCTAACATCCAGACTCTGTGCCTAAAATATACCGATCTCGGTCGCTGTGATGAATTAAAGCAGGATATTATTAATGTTGCCATTAAACAGTGCTGCATGCAAAAACCCATTAACAGCCAGCTCGACTTCGAACAAGCGATTGAATCTGGACGTAGCGAATTAATGACCACGGCTACTGAGTGGTGTCAGTTACTTTCAAACATTCTCGATCAATATAAAAGCATCAAAAAAACCTTAAAGAATCCACCGCTATCTCTACTCGACATTGTCACGGATATTCAAAACCAGCTTGCTTATCTATTCACCGATCATTTTTTGAGCGTTGTAGATAAACAACATCTGGAACATTACCCACGATATTTATCTGCCATTAATAAACGACTCGAAAAAGCGCAGGGAGATACCACTCGTGACCGCCAGCATCGTTTACATATTTCTGATTTATGGGAAGCTTATCTAAAACGACATAACACACTTGAAAAACAACATCTGGTTTCGGATCAACTGGAACATTATCGCTGGATGTTAGAGGAATACCGCGTATCGCTATTTGCTCAGGAATTGAAAACACAATATCCCGTCTCAGAGAAAAGACTTAAAACCTACTGGAATGAAATATCTGATATTTAATTATTATAATCAACATAATCGATCCATGCATGAAAATAACTATCTTTAACTTTTAACGTTACGCTTCAGAGGCACGGCAGTTCCAACATATTCATCAGCTCCTCTTTTACTTTCTATATAATCTTCCAGATTTTTTTGAGTCACTATGCCAACTTGTCCTGCTACTGTTTTCCCATTGGGGTCAATAATATAGGTGGCGGGTAAGGCGGGAACAGGGCCAAGCGGTGTCATTGCGACAGGTTCCGTGCGTAAGACTGTGTAGGGGATAGCGTGTTTTGTGACAAAGTTTTTTAGTCGCTTCAGACTTATCGTCTCAAAATTCACACCAACAACGATAACATCACCAGCCTCATTATTATCCTCATGCAATGAAATAAGATCAGGCAATTCTTTCACGCAGGTACCACACCAGGTGGCCCAATAATTAACAATGACCCACTTACCTTTGTATTGATCCAGTGATTGTATCTGACCATTAAGATCTGGCAGTTCATAATCAACTGCTTTAACTTGTAGGCTAAGAAATAACATTAAAAATAAGCCAAATAAAAGATGAGCAGACATTTTATTCATGATATTCATTTCTGATTTGTAGCATTTCCAAAAAAAACCTGATGAACTTACAGCTTCAACACCGACAGTACTTAAGCACCGGACAAGCCTGTAAATTCATCAGGATGCACACTAACTATTCACACTCTAATTACGGCAACATGTTGTATTTGATTTGAACACCAGGGTTCATTGCAATACCTGAATTCACTTCAAGCGCAGCTTTAACAATGGCCTGTAGATCATTCATGATAATTGCTGGAATTGCACCGAACTGAGCCTTCTCTTCATCAGTGATATCAGCAAACATTGCTTTCAACATGAAGTCAGGGTCCAGATAGCTCACTACCAGTTTGGTACGGTTACTAATAGTCTTTACAGTAATCTCACATGGCAATGCATTAACATGAGAAAGGCCTGTGCCCATCGCCATCTTGGCGTACTTAGGAGAACATGCTTCGATGATGTGGTTTTTACCCGGAATAGAAATTGGTTCTAAACGTGCTGATCTCCAGCTCGATTTAGGACTCAGGATGCTATCCAGTGTATCTCCTGCTTCAT
>JBEQLM010000253.1:0-2959 GCA_040325975.1 Gammaproteobacteria bacterium
AGCGAGCGAGGAAGCGGCGATCCTGACAGATGCTGTTGCCGCACATGGGGGATTTTCCGGCGGGAATGTATTTTTTCAAAAAGGAGATGGTGATGGCTTCGGCAGTTTCATCGGAAATGGAGCTGTTACGCACGCGATCGGTTAAGCCGGTTTTGCCGTGCTGGTTGGTGCACCACTCGTCCATGCCGTCCATCATTTCATCGCTCTGATGGATAACTACGGAGGGGCCTTTATCGATGATATTCAAATTCTTATCGGTAACGATGGTGGCAATTTCTATAATTCTGTCTGACAGTGGGTCGAGACCGGTCATTTCCAGGTCGATCCAGATCAGGTTTTCATCGTTAAGTTGTGACATATCGGGTTTTCCTTATTGTTTTATTTAGCTTAATTGTTGTCTAGCCAACTGGCCTTATAGAATGGATAATACAGCAACATTTGTTATTCTCAAATAAAGGAAATTCATGCACACGTTTACCCAGTTATTTTTACTGATGTTTGTTTTGTCGATTGGCCTGAGATTATGGCTTTCATCACGCCAGATTGCGCATATTCGCCAGCACCGTGGCGAAGTACCTGATTCGTTTGCCGATAAGATTACACTGGTAGAACACCAGAAAGCGGCTGATTACACCACTACTAAAACCCGTTTTGGTCGCCTGCCGCTATTTTATGATGCAGCTCTGCTGCTGATCTGGACACTGGGTGGCGGTCTGGAATGGCTGGATCAATCCATCATCACCATGGAGTTCAGCCCTATTATGACCGGTATTACGGTTATGCTGGCTTTCATGTTGATCTCATCGGCGCTGAATTTGCCTTTTTCTATCTACACGACTTTTGTCATCGAAGAAAAATTTGGTTTCAATAAAACCACGGTAAAAACATTTATCATCGATATTTTCAAAGGCTCTGCCCTCGGCCTCGCTATTGGCGTGCCTTTGTTGTTTGCCATTCTCTGGCTAATGGAACAGATGGGCGAGCTGTGGTGGGTCTATACATGGGTACTGCTATCCGGCTTCAGTATATTGATGATGTGGATTTATCCCACCTGGATTGCACCCATCTTCAATAAATTTGAACCATTAGAAGAAGGCGACACGCTGAATCGCATTAAAGGCCTGCTTGAACGCTGTGGATTCAACAGTGATGGTGTATTTGTCATTGATGGCTCGAAACGCTCTTCTCATGGCAATGCTTATTTCTCTGGCTTTGGCCGCAACAAACGCATCGTGTTTTACGATACGCTGCTGAAAATGCTCAGTGATGATGAGCTGGAAGCGGTGCTAGCGCACGAACTGGGGCACTTCAAGAAAAAGCACATCATTAAAAGCATCCTTATTTCGTTTGCCACCACTTTGGCGGGGCTGGCCATCCTGGCCTGGCTGATGAAAAATGAATGGTTCTATAATGGCCTCGGCGTCAGTACGCAATCGACCTATATGGCACTGTTGTTATTCACCATGGTTTCTCCGGTCTTTACCTTTGCGCTCAGCCCTATAATGAGCCTGTTCTCGCGCAAGAATGAATTTGAGGCCGATGCCTTTGCCGCTGAACAAACGGATGCCCAGCATCTGATAAAAGCTTTGGTGGGTTTGTACCGTGAGAATGCCAGTACTTTAACGCCTGATCCGATGTATTCGGCTTTCTATGACTCACACCCGCCCGCACCTGTTAGAATTGCGCACTTAAACTCACACGCTTGAGGAATATGATTATGAAAAAACTTTTTTTAACTATATGTACGTCAGCAGCGCTGATATTCTTTTCTTCTTTCGCACAAGCTGAGGAAAGTACCGAACTTTATAAAAATGGTAATAAATTGCATGAGACACATTGTGTTAAGTGCCATACTGATAGCGTCTATACCCGAGAAACTCGTTTTGTAAAATCCATGGAAGCCCTCAGCAAACAGGTTAAACGCTGTAAAAACAACCTTAGTATTGCCTGGTTTGATGAGGATACCGAAGCGGTTGCGCACTTCCTCAACGAAAAATACTATAAGTTTTAAGCTAAAACACTATGGCAAAACGTCGTCTCACTGATCAACAAAAACGCCGCATTGCCTCCAATAAAAATAGTCTAAGTAAACTTCAAGACTCTACCGACGCTTCTGCCGATAATCGTGTTTTTAATGGGCTTGTAGTCAGCCATCATGGTCGAAAACTCGTTGTTGAGACGGATGATAATCAACAATACGACTGCAAGCTCAGACAGAACCTCGGCGACATCGCCTGCGGTGACAGCGTGGTTATCCAGGTCGATAAAAAAGATCATGGCGTCGTCGTTGCCGTCAACGAAAGAAAAAATTTATTAGAAAAAACGGGCTTTGCCGGTCAGGCTAAAACGGTTGCCGCCAATATTGGCCAGGTAGTTATTGTCTGCTCAGTCGAACCTGAACCCAATGATTATTTAATCGACCGCTATCTTACCGCCGCAGAAAATCTTCCGGCTGAAGCATTAATTCTTATCAACAAAATTGATTTACTCAACGATGAAAATAAATCAGTCATTGAAGCCATCAAAAAAACCTATAAAAACATTGGCTATCGATTGATTGAAACCAGCATCAAAAAAGATGTAGGACTTGAAGAATTAAGACACGCACTGCAAGACACCACCAGTATTCTGGTTGGTTTATCGGGTGTCGGCAAATCATCATTAGTTAAAATGTTATTACCCGACATAGAAATTCGCATCGGTGAAATTTCAACGGTTTCCAAAGAGGGCAAACACACCACCACGGTTTCATCGCTTTATCACCTGCCTGATGGTGGATCTTTAATCGATTCACCTGGTGTGCGTGATTTCACGCCCTGGAATCGCGACAAGGAAGATATAGTTAATGGCTTTATCGAACTCAAGCCTTATCAGGGTTATTGCAAGTTCAGTAACTGCACGCATACCACTGAGCCCGGTTGCGCCATCACCGAGGCTTTAAATAAAGGCGAGCTTTCCC
>JBEQLM010000254.1:0-2947 GCA_040325975.1 Gammaproteobacteria bacterium
CGAAATCATTTCTCTGGGTGTTGGCGCGGGCAGTTTCGACAAACGAACTTGCTGCTTTCTAATCCAGCTGAGTTTATCCATAACCGTAAGATGAATCACATCATCCTTAATATGCATTGGCACAGCCACGCGCACACGACCATCCGGCGGATACACCCGCAAATGAAGATTCTTAATCTTCTTGCGAACAATCTGCACATCAATATCTTCAACGATGATTTGACTGGTTTTACTGACTTTGGATTTTTGTTTATTCCACAGCATCATTAAATAACGTACAAAGCTCAGTCTTTGTCAGAAAGCAGTGACTTGAGATCAGCAAAGGGATTAAACGTAGCCGCTTCACTCTTACCATCATCGCTTGCCGTATTACCCTGATTCGCCTCGGTCTGACGTTGGTGCTCATTGTCATGACAATACAGACACAACAATTCCCAGTTACTACCATCCGTCGGATTGTTATCATGATCGTGGTCGCGATGATGTACCGTCAGTTCATGCAGATTCTTACGATCAAACTCACGACAGCAACGACCGCAAATATGCGGATACATCTTCAACGAGAGTTCACGATAACCCTGTTCACGCTTATCACCAGCACGACGTGCATCAGCTACAGCCTTATCAAACTTATTCTTTGAATTCATTATAGCGCCTCATAAAACCTGTTATTAATTCAACTATTGATGTACAGGGTGTTAGCTTTACCCACGAATTATATCTCACCAGATAAGCGCGCAGTATATCGGGTACCCTTTTCCATCCTCAGCTTCGTTAACGGTGCTTCTTTGCACCACTACTCCGACAATCTTTAATATGAAATTTTCACCGCAGAGACACAGAAAAAACATAAATCAATCGTAGCCAAGGGTGAATTCTTGAACCCCAACATTTTATTAAACGTAATCTGTTGGGGTTCGTGCCTCAGCTCAACCTACCATAATGATTTTGTTTTAATTTTACACCGAGCTTCCGCTGATAATTAGGTGTTGCCATTTTTTACAGTGGTAAATAAAACTCATTTATATTAAAACACAACAAAGCATAATAGATTCAGTTACTTATGCTCACATAAGGTCATTTTTGGTACATTAAACCGGTTATTAATGTCGAATTAGTTAACAGTTCTTTAATTATTTGAATAAGATTTGAATAAGAGTTAAAGAAGTTTAATTGATAGTTATATAACTTATTGATTTTATAGTCATAATATAATATGGCATAGAAACTGCATTCTTTCTAATACAGAATATAAATTCAACGAATGAATTGTACTTAAATAAATAAAAATAATAAGAAAAATAAAGGTATGAAGGGCTAAATTGTGAAATATTTCAAACAGTTAGGAATTGGTGGATTGCTCTTTGCGATGACGACGAATGTGTTCGCACTGCCATTAGTTTCAGGCACAATGGATATGTCTGGTAGCTTTTATGCCATTGATGCGACCGGTGCGCAAACAAGTGATGCCAATAGCGCCATTGCGATTGATTTTGATTTTTTTGGCATGGATAAATTTCGTATCACTTCCGCGGACGGTGATTTTACGGGACTTGAAACAGTCAGTGGTGATGTTAGTACCTTGGGTGACATTAAAGATTTTCAGTTTGATCCGTTACCTGCATCAATCTCTGATTTTTGGGTTGTTGACATATTTTCGTTTGAGCTGACAGATGTTGTTCGTACCAATAACTCAAGCTCATTTATAGACCTTATCGGTACAGGTGTTATCACTGCAGCAGGATTCGATAATACAGATGCAACCTGGTCATTTTCAGGTGATACATCTGGCGGCGGCGTTTTCAGCTGGTCAGCCAGTTCGGAAAACGTGCCCAGTGATGTAAGTGTTCCAGAACCTGGTGTACTGGCATTATTATCTATCGGTTTAATCGGTTTAGCTTTGAGAAAAAAACTTTAAAAAATTCGTGAAGAAAGGAAATTTATTATGAGAAATGTAATTAGAATTTTATTGACGACTTGCATTATGTTGTTATCAGCGGCAGCTAATGCGGCTCTTATCGATGGCACCATGACTATTAGTGGTAACTATGTTGCAACTGCATCAGACAACAACGATTTAATGACAGTGACTGATATAACACTATCTACTGTACAAACAACAGGAACAGCAACAGATGATTTTGGTACTACAATTAACTTCTTTACAGCTGATGGTAGCGGTGGTGCTACAGCAGATCTGACTGCATTTGTTCCAACTAGCAATTTCTTTACCTATGGCGGCTGGCAGTTAGATTTAAATACACTGATGGTTGAAGCTGACTCAAGTGCTGGATTTTTACACTTATCTGGTACAGGCATAATATCTGGGAATAGCTACCAAAATACCAGTGCAACATGGTCATTCTCTGCTGAAAGCACAACCTCATATTCTATGAGTGTAACGAGTGTAACAACCGTTCCTGTACCAACTGCTGTTTGGTTATTTGGTTCAGGTTTAATCGGTCTGTTTGGTGTTGCACGTAGAAAAGTAAAATAATAGCAATTCCACTTGTTATAAAAGCCCCGCCAGGCGCACTGTTGTCATACAGTTGAAAATCATAAAGCGAACTTCATTTGAGGTTCGCTTTTTTTTATGCCCTGGCGGATCAGGATTAAGTATCGTGTCCCCAGATTTTCACCGTAGGTTGGAAACCCTTTTCCATCCTCAGCTTCGTTAACGATGCTGCCTTGCACCACTACTCCGACAATCTTTAATACGAAATTTTCACCACAGAGAAAACATAAATCAATCGTAGTACAATCTATCCGACAACCCATGCAAAGGCATTAAACGCGAAAAAGAAAATATCCGAACTGATTATGTCGAGGGTGCCAAAGACCATACCGACAGATACAAAGCCGTGTATGACCTCGCCAACGAGCATGAACAGGTGATTATGGAACTCACCTACTGCCTGGCATGCCGTGGAATGGAAGCAAGGCAGCT
>JBEQLM010000255.1:0-2939 GCA_040325975.1 Gammaproteobacteria bacterium
CAAAGTGGCAATTTTTTCTTCATCTTCGACTATAAGAATTTTTTGTTTCATAGTTTTAACTGAGTAATGAAAATACGTTAAACAGGAAAATTAATACGAACACCAAGGCCACCTAGCTTCGACTTATATAAACTAACCTCAGCATCATGGGCTTGAATAATATTTTTACAAATAGACATACCCAAACCAGCACCACCTTTTGCACGATTGCGCGATTGTTCTACACGATAAAGCCGGTCAAATAAGTGTTTAAGTTCTTCGTCACTAACACCTGGACTGGAGTCTTCCCAATAAAGCTCAATACCCTGTTTACCATGCACTAATCGAATTTCTAATTGCCCGGGCTGATCAGTATAACGCAATGTATTTTGTAGCAGATTTTTAAAGCACTGATCCAGGCGATCACCATCCGCCAATATCATGCAAGCTTCATTGGGTGAATTAAAACTTACCTGAATATTATATTTTTCAATGTGTCGTTCGTGGCTATCAATAAAATCCTCAATCAGCTCTACCAGATCAAGATTTTCTTTGTTATAGGAAAGCGCACCCAAATCTGAAAGTGACAGTTCATGTAAATCATTTATCAAACTACCTAAGCGACGACTCTCCTGCTGCAATGATGTGAGCGCATTACGATCAACCTTACGTACACCATCTAGTAACGCATCCAGTTCACCCTGCAATATCGCCACCGGTGTACGTAGCTCATGAGAAATATCGGCAATCCATTGTTGCCTGGATTGCCGATTGCCCTTTAAAGTACGCGTCAGAAAATTAAAATCTCTGGCTAACTGCCCCAGTTCATCACCACTTTTAAGCTCAAATTTTTGTTCATAGTCACCTGCCACCAGCCTGTGCACACCTTGTTTGATTAACCTGATCGGTCCAAGAAAGTACCTGGCCAGAACAATCGCCACCACAAATGTCGCCAATAACAATGCAACCGCAATATAAGCGTATGTCTCTTTCTGCTGTTCGACAAAAAGTACATCAAGCTTTGCAGATAAATTATTAAGCGACTTCACACCCAGCTCACCCACCAGTACATTATTTACTTTGATCGGTAACCACTGTACGTTTTCACTATCAGCATGTTTACCTAAAATCAGTTTTTTATACTGATCACGCAGCAACACACGGGGGTCAATATTTAACCGGCCACTGCGTAGTGCAGCAAGCAGTGGCGGCCGAAAACCTCGATCTGATCGTGCTCTTCGTTGTTCAGGCTGCCATCCCCCATCAGATGGGCGTTGTCTGCGTTGAAAGCTTTCTGCCGAATTTTCAGACTGAGTTTTTCCTTCAGTTTGTCCAAAAACATGCTTATTCATCAGATCACGCCATAAATAGTGATCTTGCCGAATCCAGCGCCAGCCAGATTTATCCTGATAATATTGGCTAAGATCATCCAGCAATGGCTGCAATTTCTGCATTTCAGCCTGATTCACATAGGCGAGAAAACCACGATCAAAACTCTGACTGGTCAGCCCGTACATCAAGCCCGCGAGCAAGCCATTGGCCAGCATCAGACTAAGAATAAGTTTGGATTTAATACCTAATTGCATACCAAGCAGAATAGCACAGCGGTTGAGACAGTCCAGACGACAAGCTAAAGATTCATATTATTTGCACAATGTGACTTCTGAGAAACCCTGAGCCCTCATGTTAATATTTAATAGAATCACAAGCTGTGCCTAGTTGCTCTATCTAGGGTAAAATAACCAAATCAGTAAACACAAGAAATAACGAGAACCCCTGAATGAGCAATCCTTTTCAAGACCAATTCCTCAAAGCTGGCCTGGTCAATAAACAACAAGTTCAAAAAGCCCAACAATCTAAGAATAAGACCAAAAAACAACAACGTAATAACAAAAAAATCAAAGTTGTTGATGAAGCCAAAATCGAAGCACAAAAAGTCGCCGACGAGAAAACCAAACGTGACCTTGAGCTAAACCAGAAAAAGCAGGAACAAGCTCGTCAAAAAGCCACCTCTGCCGAAATCGATCAACTCATTAAAGCCAATCGTATAGAGAGAGATCAAAGCTGCGAAATCGCCTACAACTTTGAACACCAGAAAAAGGTAAAACGCATTTACCTCAATGAAGAAATGCAAAAACAGGTCGTACAAGGGAAATTAGGCATTGCCCGTATAACAGGTCAATACGAACTGATACCCAAAGCCATTGCAGAAAAAATTCAGCAAAGAAATGAAAAACGTGTAATTTTATTTAAAGAAGAAAAACAGGATATTGATGCCAATGATCCATACGCAGAACATAAAATACCCGATGATTTGATGTGGTGAGTTATCTCGATAAATAGGCAAAAGACAAGACCAGCCCCTGTAACTTTCCTTTGCTGCCAGGCAGAGAAATAATAAAGTCTATGAAACCCAATACTTCAACCGCCATGCTGAACCTGATCGACGAAGTACGCTCAGCCATGCCTTTTGGTGCCAGTGAAGCACAATTATGTGCAGATACCTGCAAGGGTTGTTCGATGAAGTTGCTGGAGTTTCTGGAAATAGAACTGGAAGATTGGGAACGGAAATTACAGGAAGGTGTAAAACCAGATTTTGGTGATATTAATCGTATGAGCAAAACCTGCAAGAAGGTTTATATGATTCTGAAGAAAAATGGATTGGTTGAGGGGTAGGTTTCCCTTCTTGTCATCTCGACAAATTTATCTGAAATAAATTTGTCTCGTCGCTACGATCTCTCGAAATGACAACAATTACTAGCTATAAATACCGTGCTCACGCGTAGACAAAAACTTAATCTCCGGCCACTTCTCCATGGTCATATCCAAATTAACACTCGAAGATGCAATATAGGCTAAATCACCTGCATGATCCAAAGCCAAGTTCGTACTATGACGATCCTTAAATTTATTTAATTCCTTTTCATTATCACATTCAACCCAACGTGCAGTTTTTACAT
>JBEQLM010000256.1:0-2936 GCA_040325975.1 Gammaproteobacteria bacterium
ATCCAAAGCCTCAAAGTCATACAAATTTTGAGCGTCAAGCGCTGATTTTAGTGCTGTTTCATCCATACCCCCAACGGTCTGTAATACTGCCGTTATAGTGCCTAGATTGGTTTGCCATAGTCTACGCTGGGCTAGCTTGCGCTCCGCTTTGATATCGTCAAGACGGGCTTTTTCAGCTTTCAAAGAGTCCTCAGTTGTTTGCAATAGGCCGCGAACCTTTTTGGAAACATCAATAACAAGTTTTCGGAAGTCATTCAGAGGGTTTTTAATAACATCCTCTTGTTTTTTAACATCAGTTCTACGGGTGCGGATGTCTGCAATAGCCGCAACTAATTCCGAATAGCTTTCTTTATTATCAACAGAAAGTTGTTTTAGGTGGCTATACTTGGCAGCCAATTCTTTGGCGGTAACTTCGGTTTCACTGTAATCAACCTTTGCCGGGTATTGAATGGCAACAATTGGGCCATCAATTTTTATTTCTGGAATGGTGTTTTTTTCAACGGTGGATACTTGCTTGGTTTTAGCGTTCATCGTGCGTCCTTGGGTTGTTGTGTTAGTAATTACATAGTAGCACTTAATGCTACCATGTAAAAGGTTTGTAATTGATTTAAGCCATACGCATCATCTTTAAGCGCTTGTTAAAGTGTGACCGAAGATCCGCAATTTCTTCAAGAGAAAATGTTTCGAGGTTTGCAATGCCAATGCCAATAAGATTCAAATTTGACTCAAGTTCACAGTCATCAATTAAGGTTTTGATATCGTCTACTGATGCATCAGACAGATCAGGCACCCTAGTTTCTTCCTTGGGCGCAAAGCTTTTTAACTCGTCGCCTATAATCTCACCTGTTTCAGTATCAACCGGTATATTTAACGATGAAGTTTTGCCAGCAGTCGGATTAATTTCACGCTCTGCTTTTTCATGCATTTCGTCGGGAGTATAAACACCCAGCAAAACGGCAGGAGCATATAAGCGAGCCCAGTATTTAATTGCTAGGTAGCCTGATTGCTGTTTGGGGTTGGATGCCCATAGTGGGCTATTTTTAATCGTTACTTTTGACGGATAAAGCCTTTCACCCCACTGAATCTCGTCTTCGCCTTTAAGTATTGCGCCGACTCGAACCCATGCGGCAGTGTCTTTGCTGTCTTTCCATTCTCCCCCAGAATACTCATAGTGGAAGCGCCCTGTTATAGCATCAGAGCTTGATACAACCGCGTTGACCAGTTGGGCTTCATAACCCAGATTACCACTTACAACGTGAGTTTTGGATGCTACTTGATATGGGTCCATTCCCCAGCGAGCGGCCTGCATAATAACCGCCATGCAATCACCTTCTTTGCCGTGAAAGTGTTTTGGTATCGTGCAAATTGACGTAGACATAATTTTAGCAAATGCCAAAATTGAACTCATTTGTTCTTGATTAGTGATTGATATTTCTTGACCCATGATAATCTCCTAAGTGAAGTTGTATAGTAGCAGTTTGCGCTACTAAGTAAAGTTATTTATTTGGTAGTTCTGGGTTATATTTTTCCAACGCACTAAATACAAGTGCAAATACCAGGCCAAACAAAACGATACCAGTTAATGCCAGATAAAAATGATAGTTAACAGAAACCCATACAAAAGCGCACACGATAACCGTTGTTATTATTAAGCTATTAATCATAAAACCCCCAATTAGGTATCTCTATATTTTGAGCCATACCGCCATTTATCATAGGGTAGTGGCCCGTTTCTTTTGCCAGTTGAATGCTATTTAAACCCCTTGCTCTAAGCTCATAGCCGCGCTCTAGTGACTTAGCGCCGAGAGTATAAACCGCAACTTCAAACGGGTATTTATTTTCTACTGCTATAAAAATAAACTGCTCGTGGTTTGTGCCATGCAGCGTCTTATCGCCTTCCAGATAATGAGCTGCCGAAACATGGTAGCCAAATTTATTTATATCTGCCGCGAACTTATTTGGTTTGATACTAACAGTGCTTTTAATATCAGCTATAAAATGTTTATTTCTGATATCAGGGCGATATTTACACGACATGCCTGTATGTTTATCAGTATAAAAACCTGACTGCTCACACACTGAATTTCGCATTATTTGAGCGACTTCTGGATGACGCAAAATATTATCACTCATGGCCCTAGCGTCTATCGCCTGAGATTTGGTGATAAGCACCTTGCCTTGATTGGCTGCCTCGAACTCTGCCGCCAGCCTCTTATCTGTCTTTGAGTAACTCAGCTCTGGTCTAATTGCTATCTCATTATGGAAGTTTTCAGGCTCCAACGTATATGCATGGACAGCGGTTCCCAGTGCCATCGTTGGGGTCTGCTTAAATGGTAGATCACCATCAATCGAGAGTTTATATTTATACATCGATTCCAGAGCTATCTTTAGAGTGCTGGAGCTTAACCCTGACGAAGAGTGATAATCCGTGTTGCTGATACCGCAGTGCATTCCTGCCGTATAGATTTTTTTGCTAACACTTTGATTGATGGCAGGGCTTTGCGCTTGTTGCTTGTTGCCATTTGATTCACTGGTCGTCTTTTGCGCGGGTCTATCATTGTCATATCCATAAGTTTTGCTCTCTTGGGTTTGGTTGAAGGGTTGTAATTCCATTATTATCTGCCTTTACTCTTGGTGTTTGTAAAGTGTAGCTTTACTTATCGGTCTTTGTAAAGTAATATTTAAACATTAATGAATTACAGAGAGATTTAATAGATGTCACTTATAGTCGAGAAAAGCATAAAAGACTTTTGCCTGTGGGCTCGTATTAGAGCAATAGACTTGGCTAACGCATCAGGTCTAACGCGGCAAAACATCAACTGGCACTCACGACCAGATTCAAAATGTACTGTTGTGTATGAAAAAGAAACAGACAGCTTTGATATAAAAAACGATGGCAAGACGATTGCAAGCGGCACTATTAGGCCCGTTGAAAT
>JBEQLM010000257.1:0-2927 GCA_040325975.1 Gammaproteobacteria bacterium
GTATTTGAGCCAAAGCCCATGAATCATCTTCCTGTTTGGAAACCCAAATTACATCGCCTGCACGCAAAACCTCATCAATATGTTCTAGCTCATCACCTACACTATTCAAGCTCACGTAGGGTCGCGCCCAGACGAGACCACTCCACGGCAAAATAGCCTTTTCACCATTTCTCAGTAATATCTTGGCATGGCGCCCTAAACTAGACTCTTCTTCCTCATCTGCAGCCTCTGGTATTGATACCTCATTATCGCTAACATCACCCTCCTCATCATGAATTGATAAGACTAACGCGGACTTGAAAGCCCCAAAATCGGCATCATCCTTAAGCACCTCAAGTAATGGATCCTCCTCAGGCTCAGCTGTCTCAAATGACTGAATATCATCGAATTTAAATATATCAAGCACCAGAGCATCAACAGGTTTATCCGTTAACGGGGCAATATCAGGTTTCACCACCTCAGGTAAAACACCCTTATCATCGGGCAAATCAGACTCTGTAGTCTCTTCATTTAACCCAACCAACTCAGCTATCTCAACATGCCGCACTACACCACGATATCCGTGACGCTGATCATAATCTACCAGGCCTTTCCACAAACTTTCGTTGGCGGCCTGCTGCAACTTATCCTTGATGGAGGTATAGACATTCAAGCCCCTTGAATAAGCCTCATCACCAAATTGCTTGACGATTTCAGTGCGAACCATTTCATTCACATAAGGTGCTTGCACTTCAATGCCACTAAGATTCCGCTCAGCCGTTACACCGACTAATTTCTCATATTCATAGGTGTAATCCGAAATAAATTCCAAAGTATGCATGCGTGATAATACATAATCGCGCCTGGTTAATGCCCGCTCAGGATTAACAATGGGGTTATAACGCGATGGTGCTTTAGGCAAACCAGCAATCATAGCAATCTGCGCAATACTCAGATCATCTAATTCTTTGCCGTAATAAATCTGTGATGCAGCGGCCACACCATAGGCTCGATTGCCCAGATATATTTTATTTAGATAGAGCTCAAGAATCTGCTGCTTACTCAGCTCACTCTCAATTTTAAATGCGAGAAAAATCTCACTTATTTTTCGTGTATAAGTTTTTTCTTTACTAAGATAGAAGTTTCTCGCCAACTGCATGGTGATAGTGCTTCCGCCTTGCCCTCGCTCACCAGTTTTGATCAAATTAATGACTGCACGCAAGATACCCTGATAATCCACACCACCATGTTCATAAAAACGATTATCTTCTGCCGACAGAAATGCCTGTTGCATCAATTCAGGTATTTCTTCAAGTGTTTTGGGGATACGCCTTTTCTCTCCAAATTCGCCCAATAATGTGCCATCACTACTATATACACGCAAAGGAACTTGCAGTCGTATATCACTCAAGCCTTCAATGGAAGGCAATTGAGGTGAAACGTAAAGATATAAACCGGATATGACTAGTAACGAAAGCATTGAAATCGCCAATGATGCTATTACACTATATTTGAATGTTTTAAGCAGTTTCATGATTACCTAGGAAATAACTATCTGAAAGAGGATGCGAATTATAATCTTTTGACTATGCTTTGGCGATTAATTCAATATTAAACTAGAATTCTTCACTACTTGCATCTATTATTTAATGCATAATTACACATATGTTGTATAACTACCTAAAATAACTAGGAAATGGTGACTGAGACGTGTCTCTGCTGAAACCCAAAAAAACTGTCATGCTAGGCTTGGATATAAGCTCTACTACGGTAAAGCTACTCGAATTATCCATGAATGGCAGGCGTTACAAAGTAGAAAGTATGGCCATCGAGCCATTACCGGATGATGCGGTCTCTGAAAAAAATATTCAAGACCCGGAAGCTGTGGGTGAATGCATCCAGAAAGCCTTGAAAAAAAGCGGCTCCAAGATAAAACTTGCGGCAGTAGCGGTTGCAGGCTCGGCCGTAATCACCAAAATTATTACCATGCCAGCCAACCTCGCAGACAACGATAGTGAGCTTGAATCTCAAATTGAAATGGAGGCAGATCAATATATTCCTTATCCTCTAGAGGAAATCAATCTTGATTTTGAGGTCATTGGCCCATCCGAAGACAACCCGGAAACCATTGACGTACTGCTGGCTGCCTCTCGCAGTGAAAACATTGAAGCACGTACTGAAGCACTAGAAATAGCTGGGCTGAAGCCCAAAATTGTCGATGTTGAGGCATACACAATCGAGAAATCCTCATCATTGATTGCAGAACAAATAGAAGAAAATGAAGACAATCGAATCATAGCGGTCATTGATATTGGTGCGACCATGACCAGTCTGAATGTAATTGAAGATGGCAAGCTCATATACACTCGTGAGCAAAGTTTTGGTGGCAAACAACTCACTGAAGAAATCATGCGACGCTATGGATTGTCCTACGAAGAAGCTGGCCGCCTCAAAAAAACGGGTGGCTTGCCGGATAACTACATCCCAGAAGTACTGGAACCGTTTAAAGAAACTATTGCGCAGCAAGTCGGTCGTTTTTTACAATTTTTCTATACCGCAGGACAACATAGTAGCGTTAGCCTAATTGCTCTGGCTGGTGGCTGCGCGTCTATACCTGGTATCGATGAGCTAATAGAAAGCCAGTTGGAAACAAACACGGTAATTGCCAACCCATTTGCTAACATGTCATTATCATCCAAAGTAAATCCACAATCATTAAGTAATGATGCGCCTTCATTAATGATTGCTTGTGGTCTGGCCATGAGGAGTTTTGATTAATGGCAACAATTAACTTATTACCCTGGCGCGAAGAACGACGAGCAGAGCAAACTCGGCAATTTGTTAGCATACTGGCAATGTGTGCTTTCATGGCAGCTGCCCTCGTCGGGGCCGTACACTTAAATATCGCTTTTGAAATCGATCATCAGCAATTTCGTAACGGTGTATTG
>JBEQLM010000258.1:0-2923 GCA_040325975.1 Gammaproteobacteria bacterium
ATATCGATTAATGGTGTCAGGTTAGGTGTTTTGTGTCTGGATGTAAGCCCTTCAAATTCCATAGAGATATCCCTTACTATGGCTCAGCATTTTCAATGACAGCGAGAGTATTTTGATGCGGCAGTGTCTCGATCAGCATGGAGGCATAATTTTGCATCGCGTGACGATGTCGTTCTGCACGTCCCTCTAACCAATGCAATAAAAACAGAATCGGCAATGCAACCGCCAGACCCACACCCGTGGTCAGCATGGCTTCCCAAATGCCGCCAGCCAACATCTGTGCATCAACCTTGCCGCCCATTTCATCAATTACCATGAAGGCCTTGATCATGCCGGTAATGGTGCCAAACAGACCCAGTAAGGGTGCGGTATCACCGAGAATATTTAATGTACGAAAGCCTCTTTGCATACGTTGAAGTTCCCATGAACCTATTCGTGAAGCAACACGCACTAAATCCAGAACGCCCCGTGTATGCGCATGCAACAAACCTCTGAGCACAGCGACTTCAGGACCACGTAAACCTTTGATCAACGACTGTACATCTTTGCCACTCAGGGCACTTTCCATATCGCCTGAAAACCCCTGCGGCAATCTACCAATACGAAAGAAATGCAAATAACGCTCAAGTACGATGGCCAAAGCAATCATTGAATAAACCAGTAGAATCCAGACAACTGGCCCACCTTTGCTAAAAATTTCGGGTACACTCATATTTCAGCTACACAAACTTATCAAATAGAAATAACAGGCCTGCAATCCTATCCAATATAAGGGCGCGCTAAAATGTGACACAGTGTCGCGCGACAAATTGTCGCACCCTGTTTGTGATTATCGAGATACACTTTAAAATAGAACCATCATGTTAAATGAACAACTCATCACCCCCGGCAATAGCATCAACGTCAAACGTATTATCTGGCTGCGATTTATTGTATTAACGGGGGAAATTATTGGGGTATGGATGACTACAGCCTATCTGCATGTAGAACTACCTCTTTTTCCTATAAGCGTTATTTTATCCGTGATCTTTATTATCAGTATTGCCAGTCTGATTCGATTACGAATGCCATGGCCAGTATCCAATAATGAGTTGTTTGCCCAACTGGTCATCGATGTATTAGCTCTCACTTTCCTGCTTTATTACTCTGGTGGTTCAACCAACCCTTTTGCACCTCTGTTCCTGTTACCACTGGTACTCACGGCGGCCACTCTGGCTGGCTGGTATGCGTGGTTGATGGTGGCATTAACTATTTGCTGTTATTCCCTTTTATTATTTTTTTATATTCCTTTTCCAGAAACACATAGCATGCATGGTGAGGGATTTAGAATGCATGTCATCGGCATGTGGCTGGGCTTTATCTTTAGTGCATTATTGATCGCCGGATTCACTGCACGCATGGCGATAACGGTACAACGTCAAAACAGAAAAATTGTCGATCTGCGCGAGAAGCACTTAAAACACGAACATGTGCTGGCACTGGGCACATTAGCCGCGGGTGCAGCACATGAACTAGGCACACCACTTTCTACCATGGCGATACTGCTTAAAGACCTGTCACCGGATACGCCATTATCGGAATCAAAACTCAGCACCCTGAAAGGCCAGGTAGATCGCTGCAAAACCATACTCGGATCTATCTCTGCTGCTTCAGGTGAAATTCGCGCTGAATCGGGCAGTGTTTCAAAACTTGATGATTACCTGTTAAAGCTACTGGAACGCTGGCATAAAACTCGTGCTGATGTCGTTGTTCAGTCTGATTTTCAGGGATCACAACCAGCGCCCAGCATTGTCGTCGATCAAACATTAGACCAGGCGTTACTCAATATTTTGAACAATGCCGCCGATGCCTCACCGGACAATATCGAAGTAGAAGGACAATGGAACGATCAGGAATTAATACTGATAGTTTCTGATCGTGGACATGGCCTCTCACCAGAGCTTGAAGAAAAAGCGGGCGAAACCATTATGAGCACCAAACAGGATGGCATGGGTTTGGGTTTGTTTTTAACCTACACCACACTTGAAAGACTGGGCGGTGAAGTTCGTATATATAATCGAGAAGGCGGTGGTGTTAAATGCCAGATCAACCTTCCCCTATCAACAATAAAATTAACAACCTAAATGACGACTGAACATGAACAAATAGATCAACCCAGCCTGTTGATTGTCGATGATGATACGGTTTTTTGTGAAGTGTTATCGGAAGCATTAGTCAAACGAGGTTACTCGGTGAGCATGGCTCATAATGTTGACGATGGTATTAAACTAGCAAAATCAGAACCTCCCGAATTTGCCGTGGTTGATTTAAAAATGCCAGGAAAATCTGGACTTGAAATGGTTTGCGAATTAAAAAAACTGGATGAACACACACGTATTGTTGTACTCACCGGCTATGCCTCTATCGCAACCGCAGTCGAAGCTATCAAATTGGGTGCCATACACTACCTGGCAAAACCAGCTGATGCTGATGGCATTGTTGAAGCCTTCTATCGCACAGAAGGTGATAAAGAAACGCCTATAAGAACAAAACCTTTATCAGTAGGTCAGGTAGAATGGGAACATATACACAAAGTATTAACTGAGTGCGAAGGAAATATTTCAGAAACTGCGCGCAGACTCAATAT
The DNA here is from genome assembly GCA_040325975.1 of Gammaproteobacteria bacterium. Lineage (GTDB taxonomy): Bacteria > Pseudomonadota > Gammaproteobacteria > SZUA-229 > SZUA-229 > LH-M37. The sequence continues at coordinate 2,627 of JBEQLM010000258.1, forward strand.
GCATCGCCGAACACTGCAACGTAAGCTGGCCAAATACCCGGTTAAGAATTAAAAAATCAATCTAATTCTTGCTTACCGTCAAGCACCCAGCATCTTTGGTTATTCGTGTAGCCAATATGCTCATAATAAGAATTAGCGTCCGGTGCAGAGATTAATATTAACTTACATTTTTCACCTAACTGATCCTGTGTAACAAGCTGTAACTTTCTACCAACGCCAGTTTTTTGATATTGCTTATCGACAGCAAGATCAGATAGATAACATGCATAATGAAAATCTGTCATAGATCTTGCAATA
>JBEQLM010000259.1:0-2902 GCA_040325975.1 Gammaproteobacteria bacterium
TTCCACACAAAGTTGACCGCTACACGATCAACCTTAAATCCAACAAATGCTTATCATGTCATAGTTGGAAAAATTACCGAGAGGCCGGTGCAACAAAAATTAGCCAGACACATTTTGAAGATAGAGATGCCCATGTATTAGCGAATATCTCAGGTCTTCGTTACTTTTGCACCCAGTGTCATGTACCTCAGGTCAATGCACCTGCACTGGTCGAAAATGATTTCAAGCCAATAACCGCAATCAGCGGACAATAAAAATACTGCCAATAACAGCTAACGGGTATAGTTATGAGCAACAATAATTCGGATGAATGTAACGACAAAATGATCTGTCGTATATGGCAGCTACTAAAAGTGCCTTCGGCAAAGTATAGCCTGGGCATCTTGCTGGTAGCAGGCTTTGTCTCAGGTATTATTTTCTGGGGCGGATTTAATACCGCCATGGAAATGACCAACAATGAAGAGTTTTGTATTTCGTGTCATGAAATGAGAGACAACGTCTATCAGGAATACAAGCAAACTATTCATTACAGCAATCGCACTGGCGTACGCGCTACCTGTCCTGACTGTCATGTTCCAAAAGAATGGCAACATAAGATAGTACGCAAGATACAGGCCAGCAACGAGCTACTACATAAAGCACTGGGCACCATCGGTACACGTGAAAAATTTGAAGCAAAACGTCTCAAACTGGCTAATAATGTCTGGGAAGTGATGAAAGAAACAGATTCACGTGAATGCCGCAACTGCCACAACTTTGATTATATGGACTTTGGTGAACAGGGGCGTCGCGCAGTCAAGCAGCACTCAAAAGCACTTGATGAAGACAAGACCTGTATTGACTGTCATAAGGGTATTGCTCACGAGCTACCTGATATGCATGAAGTTGATGCGACCGCAGTGATCGGTGATCTTTAACTAGAATAGATCTTTATAGGAACTACGACGAAGCCCGGTTTATCCGGGCTTCGTCGTTTAAGAGCAACAACAAATAACAGGCTAGCTCTACCATGCTTGCCCGTTTAAATCATAGTTGGTAATTTGATGACTATGCCTTATCTTTCTCGGCGGTTAAATACAACCAGAGAAAACCCGAAACACCGGCAAAAACTGAGGCAAAAAGAATGCCGGTTTTAGCCATCAGCAAATCCTGAGCATGATGAACAAAACCCAGTTCTGCAATGAATATCGACATGGTAAAACCGATACCCCCCATCAGCGCGACACCGACAATGTGTTTGAAGTTAAGACCTTGCGGCAGCACGGTCAAACCAAGCTTTACAGCAAGCCAGGAAAACCCGGCGATACCGATCAATTTCCCAAAAACTAATCCAGCGGCTATACCCATTGAAACAGGGTGAGTAACGATAGTGCCTAAAGCAGACAGGTCGATAGGAATACCCGCATTGGCCAATGAGAAAATCGGAATAACTATATACGCAGTGGGCAGGTGCATTTTATGTTCAAGAATCTGGGCAGGCGATTGCACCATATGCACACCCTCTTCCAATGCCTGAACCCGGCTACGCAGCTCAATATTTTTCACGATGTTGGTTTCATTCTGGTAAGCACGTTTAATGTGTACCACCATTTCACTAATATGAGACAGGAAGCTTTCAGCATTGTATTTTGGTCGCATGGGAATGGTGAAGGCTAAAAAGATACCGGCAAGGGTTGCATGAACACCGCTCTGCAACATAGCAATCCAGAGCACCACGCCAACCATCATATAAGGCAATGGACGACGTATGCCGCCAAGGTTCAATGCAACCAGTAGTAACAGCAAGGCAGCAGCAATAGCCAGAGCAACAAAATTGATTGTTTCGGTATAAAACACTGCGATGACTAAAACAGCACCCAGATCATCGACAATTGCCAGAGCCACCAGGAAGGTCAGTAGTTTATTAGGCACCCTGTTACCCAGTAGCGCCAAAGTACCCAGAGCAAAGGCAATGTCAGTGGCCATGGGCACACCCCAGCCACTTAGTGCATGCCCCTCAGGATTAAAACTGATATAAATAAGAACGGGCACCAGCATTCCGCCGATCGCGGCAATAATTGGCAGTATTGCCTGTTTAGGATCAGCAAGCTCTCCCACCAGAATCTCACGTTTCAGCTCCAGGCCGATCACGAAAAAAAACATCGCCATCAAACCATCGTTGATCCAGTGATGTAGTGATTTCGATAATTGAAAGCCATCTACACCAATAGTAAAGGTTAATTCAAGAATATGATGATAGGCCTCATTCCAGGGGCTATTGGCAATGGCGAGTGCTGCAATGGCACATATCATGAGTAGAACACCACTGGTAGTCTGGCGATGAATAAACTCTTCCAATGGGCTTAAGATCAGGTCAAAAGCTTTTTCCCATGGAGCAATGTATTCTTTTTTATGCAGTTTTATCATTCAGAAAATCCAAAGTGAAAGTAAATTATTTTAATCAAACGGTACAACAGAAAAAATTCATTATTCAATAATGATTTGCCCTTGAACATGTTCTGCAAATCCTGCGCCTGCTTCAGTATAGATATTGAACACAGCAGTAGCACCTGATTTCCGTAACAATGGTTCTTCATCTGCAAATCTTGCTATTGCAGCAATCTTTCCTGAAAAAGATATTCTCCGTAGTTGCTGCAAAGCATCCAGATTAGCCTGAAGATTTGGCAGCGCCAGCATCACTAGCTTTATACTGTGGTCTTGTTCGACTTTATCCCAGAAGTCAGCATCACTCGGATCACCGTGCAGAATTTTGTGCCCCAACGACTGATGCCATTTTACTCGCTCAGCATCAAAATCAATACCGACAACAGTAGCACCATGGAGTTTGTGCAACTTCTCATAAGCACCACCGCCTACTCTGCCCATACCAAAGATAGCAATGGTTGCGCCATGCATATCCAGC
>JBEQLM010000025.1:0-12873 GCA_040325975.1 Gammaproteobacteria bacterium
GTGTTGAAGCGAACCTTGTGTACACGACCCGAAGGGCGGAACCCATGGATGGGTGGAGTAACGGCAAAATACAGGGAAGTATTTTGTAATCCCGCTCGCAGACCTCACAGGCCGTCCATGGAGAATTGACCCCTTTTTTCTCAGAACGCCTTTATTAAAAGATTAAGGTGCCCATGGCATGGCATTACGCATACCTTGCATGACTGGCGCAGTAGTACGCGTCATCACGTTCATATCTCTCGTCATCTGCGTCATGTTGGAATTCATACTATTCACAGAAATAGTCATATACTGCATATCCTTAGACATACTAGTCATCGCTTTTTCCATTACCGTCACCACAAAGAACATATAGATCACCGCAATAACCGCCAGACCAACTCCGGGAACAGCAATCCATCGAGTCAGCTTAGATCGCTGCGCCTGCACTTCTGACAAATACCCCAGCTTCTTATCTGCCAGCACTTCCTGCTCATGCACTTCCTTCAAAGTTGCCTCATGATCGTGCATAACCGATTCAGTTAACTTGTTAATAATTTGAACACTACGATCATCTCGCTCATTACTAACGGTATTAGCCCGGGTAAATGCGGCATTCAAACCTTCAAACAAGTGCAACATTTCCTTATCACGGCGGGAATCACGATCTTCCACCTGTTCGGTAATAACACTAAGGCCTTCACGCACGCCTTCAGCCAGTGCAGCCAGCTGTCGATCGCGGCTTTCCCTGTCATTCTTCATTTCATCCAGGATAGATTTGATATTGCTCAAAGATGCGTCAGTTAGCGTGTCAGACTGAGTAGCCTTGCTTGAAATCGGTTTTTTACTCGCAGCCGTTTTTATCGCTGCTTTAGATTCAATCACTTTCTTCTTCGTTTTTTTTTTGTTCTGGCAGCTCTTTATCAGTCATTTTTCTCATCCTTTTTGAATTAGAATATTATCTAGTCAGACAAGTCTAGTATATTACTAATGATTAATATACCAAACAAAAATCGGAGTTAGTGTAAGCGCAAAGTGCCGCACTACAATCCATCAGCAAACACTACAAACCACCCAAATTCTCAATCCCCAACTCAACATCCAATTCCACCGAAATCCCAAAAACCCTCACATAAAAAGCATACTCTGCTTCCAATGCCCGCTGAATCGTCTCCGCTTTCCTGAATCCATGTTGCTCCCCCTCAAACGGAACATAAGCCACTGGAATACCTTTGTCTTTTAAAGCCGCAAACATCTTCTCCGCCTGTTCTTTGGGTACTATCTTATCCTCCTTGCCCTGAAAGAAAATCACCGGACAATTAAGGCTCTCAACATAATTGATCGGCGAGCGTTGTTGATAGATAGCCTTACATTCCGGATATGGCCCAACCAGCCGATCAAGATAACGCGATTCGAATTTGTGGGTATCAGTGAGCAGTGATTCCAGTTCACCAATACCGTAATAACTGGCACCCGCGGAAAAAGTATGATGAAAGGTGAGCGCGCATAAAACCGTATAACCACCGGCACTACCGCCTTTGATGATTAATCGTTCAGGGTCGGCCAGGCCCAGTTCAACCAGATGCTGAGCAGCATCACAGCAATCCTCAGCATCACGGATGCCCCACTGACCATTGAGTCTTTCTCTATAGGTTCTTCCAAAACCGGTGCTGCCGCTGTAATTAACATCAAGTAAGGCAAAACCGCGTGAGGTCCAGTATTGCTTGCGCATATCTAAAGAGGGGTCGGCCATTGCGGTAGGGCCGCCATGGCATAAAACAATCAGCGGTGGCTTTTCATCCGCGACTGCCAGAAAACCTTTGTTCGCTGGTGCATAGTAGATGGCAAAAACCTCATCGTTATGGCGAGTCTTGAAATGAATAGTTTGTCCGTAAGAATAGTAGCCAACATCCAGTTGTGTTAGACAGGAACGTCGAAGTGTTTGCGACTGCCCTGATTGAAAATTAATGACTTCTGGAAAGCTTTTGGCGGAGGCGGCGATAAAACTGTAGTGATCATCGATGGCCTGGATTGAAGAGAAACTATTCCATTCAGTAGGGATGGCTTTTATTGATCCGCTTGTGACATCGAGCAGTACCAGGCTGGCAACACCATTATTGATGGGCGCACATAAGATAGTGTTGTCACGGGCGAAAGCATAACTGGACTGTGCAAAAACCCACTGTGGCAGACCAAATTCGAGTTTTTCATGGCTGACTGACAGGATAGAGCCATCCTGATAACGATATATATTCCACCAGCCGGACAAATCTGAAACAAAATAAAGATGATTATCGGGTGACCACTCAGGCTGAAATATTGACGCATTATCAGATTCAGGGTGTTGAATAGTTTTGCTTCCGGTAAGTTGGTGCTTGTCGATATCGGCCAACCAGAGAGTGGTTTTATCCCAGGGCATATCGGGATGATTCCAGCACAGCCAGCTTAGTTTCTTACCGCACCAGCTGAGTCGTGGGCTGGCATAAAAATCATTACCTGAATGTAAAGTGCTTATGATATGCGTGTGTAGATCAATCGAAACCAGGCTGTTTATATCTTCGCCATCGTCAGATTGTTGACGCACACAAATAAGACGCTGGTGGTGTTCGTCTATTTGCAAATCTGCGTAGCAGCAAGATGTGCTTTGAGTAATAGCGACAGGCTTACTATTAGTGGGGCAGAAATAAATATTCTGATCTATATCATTAACAAAATAAATGCCATTATTAGCAATGCAGTAGACGCCACCGCCATATTCATGGACACGTGATCGAGCGCTATAAGGCTTAGGGATTAGATCATAATTTTGTCCATTAGAATGTTTTACTATGGTGCAGCGTCCTTGCTCATCAGGTCGCCGTTCGAGCCAGTAAGCGCCGGATGGATGTAATTGGAGTTCATCAAGAGAAACGCTGTCTGCAGTAATTAGATTGCTTTTAATCGGTGAAGTCCATGTGCCATAAGCGGATGTATTTATATGGGTCATAGCTACTATTGTAATAGGGAATGAAAAAGGTATGGTTGATGCATAGGCGAACTGATAGTATCCCACTATGGACGAAAAGGATAATTGAGATAAAAGATGTTAATTGAACTTGCAGGAATATTAGTTTTTGTTGGGCTTGTGATGCTGGCCGTTGGCATCTTTATAGCAAGACAATATACATTACGCGCTAAACTGCTCACCGCTTTTCTAATAATAGTAATGGTAGCGCTGGCTGTGTTTGTTCTGCTGGATGGACAAATCATGCAGAAATCGCTCACCAGGAGCGCGCAGCAATCATTAACCTCGGCTAGTAGTCAATATGCAAATCGCCTGGATGATTTTAATATCATTCATTTAGGTGCTATCAAGTCAGAGTCTCAGCTATCCACTATTGTTGAATACGCAGGCAAAGAAAAAAATAATACATCAAAAAATATAGGGGAGTTTTTGCTGGCTTTGCAAGCCAAGCAGAATAGTCTGGTTTCTTCCTATGCAATATTGAATGCTAAAGGTATCAATATAATTGATACTGATGAGCGTCGTATTGGCCAGGATGAGAGTAGCAAGCCATATTACACGGAAGCTATAAATAATAAGAAGCCTTATTTTTCATCAGTTATGTTTGATGCAAATGATCAGGCTTCAGTATATTTTAGTAGCCCTATTGTTAGCGCCAAAGGTGCAATTATAGGTGTGCTACGAGCAAGCCATAAAGCCGAGGTGTTAAGGCAAATTATATTGAGTGCGCGTGGCCTTGCTGGTCAGGGTTCTTTTGCCATGTTGCTAGATGAGAACATGCTAAGGCTGGTTCATGGACGTAGAAATGATTTGCAATATACCCTGGCAGCAAGAATTGATAGTGAGAAAGTTGAGGCATTACGTCAACAAGAAAGATTACCATCTAAAACTTCAGAAAAAAATATAGAGCAGCTAGCCTGGTTGGAGGATGTGCAAGCTATGGATGGCGGAGCCATTCTTTTAGAAACTAGTTTTAATGGTATGGGCACAGATTTATTTCTAGCTTCAGCAATAAAATTGGAAACCGCACCATGGTTGCTAGTCTTTGCTCAGCCACAGGATGTTTTTTTACAGCCGATTGATGAGCAGTTGAGCAGTTCATTAATCCTGGCCGCATCAGTGGCAATTGTTGTGATTATCATCATGCTTGGAGCTACCCAGTTTCTTTTAGGGCCAATCCGTCGTTTGACAGAAGTGGTACAGAAAACGGGTAAAGGTAATTTTGAAGTCATTGCAAATGTTGAAGCGGATGATGAAGTTGGTGGTCTGGCGAAAGCATTCAATAGTATGACGCTTAATATTAATGAGTTAGTGGTGAATCTAGAGAGTGAAGTTGAGAAGCATAAATTAACAGCAGATAACATGAGGAAATTATCTCAGGCGATAGAGCACAGCCCGGTGTCGATAATGATAACTGACCTTGAGGGTGATATCGAATATGTGAACCCTGAGTTTACTCGAGTTACGGGTTATACGGCTGAAGAAGTCATGGGGGAAAACCCCCGATTTTTAAGCACTGGAAAAACACCGCCACAACAATATGTGAGTATGTGGAATGCCATGAAAGAAGGTCGATCATGGAGTGGTGAGATATATAATAAAAAGAAAAATGGGGAATGTTATTGGGAGAATATGACTATTTCTCCTGTGAAAGATGCAGCAGGAAAGAAAACGCATTATCTATCGATTAGGGAAGATATAACTTTACGTAAAGATTATGAAGACAGGTTGTTATATCAGGCCAGTTACGACAAGTTGACGGATTTGCCTAATCGTTCACTGGCTTATGATCGGCTTCAGCAATCCATCGCCAATGCCGCACGAACGAAAAAACATGTGGCCGTTTTGTATCTCGACTTTGATCACTTTAAAAATATTAATGACACATTGGGGCATTCAGCAGGTGATAAATTCCTCATTAAAATGGCAGCACGGCTAACTGAATGTGTGCGTGATGTTGATACGGTTGCACGATTAGGAGGCGATGAATTTCTGATTCTGCTTTCTGAAGTAGGTAGTGATAACAAAGAGAGTGAAGAGGAATACGAGAAATTTATTCAGGATAAAACTAGAGAAATTCTCGATCGTGTTTCACATCCATGCACCATTGATAATATGCAATTTTCAGTGACGGTAAGTATTGGTGTGGCGCTATTTCCTAGAGATGGTGATGATCCGCACCTCTTGCTACGTAATTCAGATACTGCGATGTACCGTAGCAAGAGCAAAGGAAGAAATACTTTCGAAATGTTCTCGCCGGAAATGAGTGATACGGTGATCAAACGCGTAGGCATTGAAAATCGATTACGTTACGCCCTGGAGAACGAGAAATTTAGTTTGAAGTATCAACCCTTGATGGATGCGCATTCAAGAAAAGTTATAGGCGCTGAGGCGTTAATAAGATGGCACGATGATGAGTTGGGTACTGTATCGCCAGAAATATTTATTCCTCTTGCAGAAGAGCGTGGTTTTATTAAAGGCATTGGTGAGTGGGTGCTGGATACTGCCTGTCGTGATATTAAACAATTGCAAAATGAAGGCTTTGGTACAGACTTTTATGTCGCAATTAATCTTTCCAGTCGTCAGATTAGAGATAAGGATTTTTCTGATTTAATAGCCGGTATGCTTACCAAGCATGAAATATCCGGTGATTGTATTGAGCTAGAAATTACTGAACGTTTATTGATGAAAGACGTTCCAGAAGTTGTAGCTACATTGAACAGCTTTAAGGCTATGAATATCAGGTTATCGATTGATGATTTTGGTACAGGTTATTCATCATTGAGTTATTTAAAACGTTTTCCCTTTGATATCTTGAAAATCGATCAATCATTTGTGCGTGATATTGGCAAAGATCAGGATGACACTGCTTTATGTGAGGCAATTATTGCCATGGCACATAGTTTAGGTCTAAGCATTATTGCTGAGGGTGTAGAGACCAAAGAACAGTTTGATTTCCTATGCGCACGCGGCACAGAAACTTTACAGGGATATTATATGGGTAAGCCTGCTGATTTTTCAGAATTTAAAAAAGTGCTGGGCTGTACGCTCGATCATTGCTAGATTATTCTTCTGTATAGGCAAACTGTTTAAGATCTTTCATACGTTGCGGATAAAGGATGCCGTCTAGATGATCGCATTCATGCTGAACCACTCGAGCATGAAAATCTGAAGCTTCTATTTCAAATGGCTTGCCCTGGACGTCGAAACCTGAATATTTTATATGACGATAACGTGGCACCAGTCCACGCAAACCGGGCAGGCTCAAACAGCCTTCCCATGCTTCTTCTATGTCTTCATCCAGAGGCGTGATAACAGGGTTAATCAAAATAGTTTTTGGTACCGAGGCTACATCAGGATATCGCGGATTTTCATCGAAGCCAAAAATAACCAGGCGCAGGCTAATACCAATTTGTGGTGCAGCGAGTCCTGCACCATCCTCTGCCTGCATAGTGTCTAACATATCCTGAATTAACCCATGTAATTCAGTGGTATTGAATTCAGAAATTTCTTCGGCGCGTTGTAGTAACAACGGATTACCCATGCGTAATACAGGTTTTATAGCCATCGCTTCATAATTTAGAATAATGTTAAAATTCGATGATACAACATTTCAGACTACGAAATCATTCCGAGTATGCTTATGAAAGAACTAACAGAGTCTCAACGGTTATCTGCAACCCGTAAAATTATGGAAGCAGTAGATGAATGGGGTTTGACTGGTGATCAAATTATCGCTGTAATGGCCTTGCCTGAAGAGCAGCGCACACGCCATTTGCAAAAATTTCGTGATGACACGGCATTTCCTGATTCGGAGCAAACTAATATTCGCATGGCATCACTGTTAGGTATCGTTGATGCTCTGCGTACCTCTTATCCCAGGAATTTAAAAATGGGTGCGCGCTGGATGAATATGCCGCATCGACGCTTCCAAAAACGCTCGCCTGTAAGAACCATGCTGGAAGATGGAGGAGATGGGGTTATTGCTGTGCTGTCTGAGCTGGATTGTGTTTACGCCTGGGAATTGAGTGGCTCGACACGTAGTTAGTCTTTAATGATCGATACCTTCCCTGGTATTGATATTATTAGATGAATTTTATTACGATTTAATTGCTATTTTGCCAAACGGACTGTCTGCTTGGATGTTGACAACAATAGCATCTTCAAGTGGAATCTCATTCGATTCGATGTGGGGCAGTAACTGCTCAGCAATTTGCTGAATGGTTAGCATGCCATGACGGTTAGGATCTGATTCTTCCAGCACGTCAATTTCTGTTTTCATGTAGTGAATAAATTCATGAAATGAATCGCACTGCTGATTGAGCTTTAGAGCTTTAAACTCAGGCGTAAATTTCAGGTGTAATTCACGATCACCGGTTTCGGTATCGATAATACTTATATTGAGTGGGCCTTCGATTAACATATCATTCCTGCTTAATTTCGGTTTGATTTAATAAGGTCGTAAGCCTTATGGATTTCCTTGGTTTTTTCTGTGGCTACTTTTACCATTTCCTCAGGTAAGCCCTTAGCCACTAATTTATCCGGGTGATGCTGGCTCATTAAACGCCGATATGCTTTCTTGATATCTGCATCAGAATCCGAGGACTTCACACCTAGAATAGCATAAGCATCATTTAGCGAATGAGTTTTATCCGGTTGTCTGTGCGCTGAACCAGTAGCAACTCGGAATAGCTGATCAATTTGTGCATGTGCGAAACCTAGCTGCTGACCAATATGATAAATCAGTTGTTTTTCTTTGGGATGAAGCTGTCCGTCTGCCATTGCCATGGCAATTTGGATCTCAAGAAACATCTGTATTAAATTACGGCGACGATGACATTCTTTCTTAAACTGAAAAAGAATGGCATCGAGGGGGAAATCTGATTTTTTGCCTTCATTGAATAGTTTTTTTGCAGCGTCAAGTTGTTCACTATTGAGCTGCATCTGATTCATGATGTTGCGGGCAGAAGCGACTTCATCTGGTGTTACTTTGCCATCGGCCTTGGCGATGTGTCCCATAATGGAAAAAGTCGCCGAGAAAAAAGCCGCCTGAACGCGTTCTTGTGCACCAGATGCACCAGATTCAGAAAGGCCCAGGCCGCGATCAAAGTTGCCGCCGAGCGCAACACCTAACATAGCACCAAGAGGCCCGCCGAGCATGTAACCCAGAGTGCCGCCAAGCAAGGTTCCCCACCAGGCCATTAGTGATTCCGTCTACGGTAAATTGATAGTGATGCAGGCATAATTTTATAGATAAGAAAATGAAGTGGCGATTATACCCAAATATAATCGTTGGTCATAAAAAACCATTGTCTGAACTCAGCTTTTCGAGTCTATTAATGCCTGTTTTTAATTGATCGAGCAAGGAATCTATTTGCTCGGCTTCAAGTAGTCTCTGTTTTTCAGCGTTACTTAAAGGCAATAACTCGCATAATTTGTAAGCGATTTCTAATAGCGAACTGTAGTTGATATCAGGATATTTTGCAGCGACAAAGGGGTGCTTGTGCAGTGTTTGTAATAAGGCTATCAAATCTTCGTCAATAATATCGGTTTCAAGTGATTCGAGATTATCAAGGTAATTGATTTGAGCAGAAATTAAATTATCGTCATGGATGTGAGTATTCTTTATGCTTACGCGTTGCTGACCCTGGATTGTAATACTGAGTAAATTATTCTCCAGGCTATCCCAGTCGATGATTTCAACGTAAGTGCCAACAGAATAGGTTTCCGGAATGTCGCCAACTTCATTACCATCACGAATCAGCACGGCTATAAAGCCATGTTGATTTTTCATGCAGCTTTTTACCATGTTCAAATAACGCTGTTCGAAAATTTGCAGTTGAAGAATGCCGTTAACAAAAATAACGCTGTTTAGCGGGAAAAGGGGTAGATGGTGTTTATCAAATGGTTTGTTTAATGACATAGTATGAGATTATATAGTAATGTTATAGCTCATCATGTTAGCTATTAAATGAAGAGTCAGGTACAGCGTAAACCATACAGCAATCGCAATGGACTGCGGATTACAGGTCGATTTAGTTATTTTTAGGCTAATTATGCTCGTATTGATGTTTTGATATGGATCAATCTGCATATACATAGGTCAACGAAGGCAGATGTATTAAATAAAAATGGGCTATAATCTAACTATGATTGAAAAAATTTATCATTTTCCGCTAGAAAAGAAAGAAGTTATCTCTTTGTTGAGAGAGCATGGCATTACACCGACTCGTCAGCGACTTGAAATTGCGCTTAGCCTTTTTCAGAAGCAACAACACTTATCGGCAGAGCGTATTCTGGACAATGTCAATCTATTGGGTCATCAGGTTTCAAGGGCCACGGTCTACAACACAATGGGGCTGTTTGCGAGAAAAGGACTGGTACGAGAAGTATTGATTGATCGTGAGCGCGTTTTCTACGATTCCAACAGCCACCCTCATCATCACATTTATAATGTAGATACGGGTGAGCTGAGTGATGTTGAAGGCTCTTCTGATATAGATTTAACAAATATTCAAGGACTACCGGAAGGTTGCCGAATTATTGATACGGATGTAGTAATTAAGGTATCACAAAGATAGATACTCGAATTAGTTATTGTGTAATTTCTAAAGACCTGTTTTTACAGGTTTTTTTATGTCATTTAAAACGTCCAGATTTGAGTCGGATGTAACCTGTGCTGGTCACTGGATACGCAAATCCGCTATAGTTGCCCCAGAAAAAATATTAGGAGTTAGTCATGTCCAAAGAAGTAGATGTCGCCATTATTGGTGCAGGCAGTGCGGGTTTATTCGCGCTTTCACAGGTGCGTAAAAAAACCGATAGTTATGTGTTGATCGATGGTGGCAAGCTGGGTACAACCTGTGCGCGCGTCGGCTGCATGCCTTCCAAGGTATTGATACAGGTGGCTGAGGATTTTCATCGACGAAAGATATTCGAACGTGAAGGCATTGAAGGGGCTGAGGCACTGAGGATCGACATTCCTGAAGCGATGGAGCATGTACAGGATTTACGGGACACCTTTGTGGATAGAACGCTGGGCGCTACGGATAACATGGATGCGGCGCATTTACTCGAGGGTTATGCCAAATTCATTTCAGAAGACACGCTGGAAGTGAATGGTGAAGAAATTCGAGCGAAGAAAATTATTATTGCCACCGGGTCATCTCCGATTATTCCAGCTGCATGGCAGTCATGTGCAGAAAATATCCTGACCACCGACGAGATTTTTGAACTGGAAGATTTGCCAACTTCGATGGCAGTGGTTGGCCTGGGCTCTATTGGGCTGGAGATAGGGCAGTCACTAAGTCGATTGGGTGTCGCTGTGACGGGTATTGATCAGCTGGAAACTGTGGCCAAATTAGCAGATTCAGTGGTCAGTGATCTGGCCATGGACACTATACGCAAGGAGTTTCCCTTATGGCTGGGTGCGGTCGCGAATCTAGAAATGCACGAAGATGGTATCAAGGTCAGCAGTGGTGATAAATCGGTGGTGGTCGAGAAGGTGCTGGCCAGTTTGGGTAGAAGGCCAAATCTGGATAAGCTGGGTCTGGAGAACTTATCCATCGAAATCGATGATCGTGGAATTCCTGTTTATAACCCACACACCATGCAACTGGGTGATTCTTCTATTTTTATCGCCGGTGATGTCAATGCGGATCGTGCCTTATTGCACGAAGCCGGTCACGAAGGCCGAGTCGCCGGTTATAACGCCGTGCATGAGGTTACCGCCTTCAAACGCAAAACCTTTTTAGGTATTACCTTTTGTGATCCCAATGTAGCGACTGTGGGTGCTCAGTTAGATGAGCTGAATGAAGCCGATATCGCTATTGGTGAAATCCAGTTTGCGCCAGTGGGCAGAGCACTGATCATAGGTAAAAATCGCGGTGTACTGCGTGTCTATGCCAACAAGGCCGATGGTCGTTTGTTAGGTGCAGCCATGGCCTGTGTCAAAGCTGAGAATCTGGCACATTTACTGGCCTGGTCGATTCAGCAAGACTTAAGTGTGCAAGATTTATTAAAAATGCCTTTCTACCATCCGGTCATTGAAGAAGCGCTGCAGGCAGCGCTTTATAATGCACTGGGGCAACTTGATATTAAAGAAGAGCTGGTCGAGCTGGAAAAGATATAGTTATCGTCCGCCCAATGGTGTCAGGCTAAATTCGCTGATCAACTGATTTTCGAGAAAACTTTTAGCCAGATTTTCAAGGTTGTTGTTGTCCTTGGTTCTGATCGTTAGCTCGTATTGAATAAAGTGGCCTTCATCCCGCAGTTCGTAACTGGCGATGCTGGTTTTGAAATGGTGGCTTTGAACTAATTCATACAGGTCTTTTTTCTCGATGGCTTCATTGCGTTTGCAACGCACCAAAAGACGGCTGAAATTGTAGGTAGGCAATTTTTTCTCAAGCCAGCCAAATCCGTTGAGTACCAGTATGGTGATAAAGGCGGCAGCTATGGCGGCAGTAAAAAATCCCATGCCTACAACAATGCCGATAGCAGAAGACATCCAGATCGAAGTGGCGGTGGTCAGGCCGCGAATGGTCAGTTTTTCTTTGATTATGACGCCAGCACCAAGAAAGCCAATGCCGGTCATAATGCCCTGGCCCATGCGCGTGGGGTCAACACGTATAGTATCGATGGGCACACCAGCCAGTAAATCCCATTGAAAAACCGTGACCAACATCAGCAAAGTTGATGAGGTGGCAACCAGAGTGTGGGTTCGCAGACCTGCGGGTCGTCCTCGATAACTGCGTTCAGCTCCGATCAGAGCGCCTAGAATAACGGCTATAAATAATCGAATAAAAACAGCGTAGTAATCAATAGTCACAGAGGTATCCTAATTAGTATTAGTTATTGAACGGTAGAAACAAGAAAAGCGATAAAGGCTATGAGGGCGGCTGCCAGTAACAGCAATGTGCCCCAATGTTTTTCTTCTGCATTTTTACTGCGCTCCATGGCGGGCTTAATGCTAGGGTAGATAAAGGCCAGGACGAGTAGCCCCATGATTACCGCGCCAATTTGTTGCCAAAGTTCCATAAACGTTCCTTAATCAAATTTATAGTGTTTTTCGATATCTTCAACAATGTCCCAAACACATTTCATGCCTTTGGGAAAAGTCACCATGTCGCCGCGCTCAATAGTCACGGGCTCTTTACCTTCGGGCGTGATGATGGCTTTACCTTCAGCGATGTAACAGGTTTCAGTCTTGTCATATTTCCAGTCAAATTTTGAGACTTCCTTAGTCCAGATCGGCCAGTCATCAACATACAACACATCGAGTTTGATGGGTGTTAAGTGGTGCTCAATGATAATATCATTCATATTTTTCTCAGCTTACGCAAAACATCGACATTAAATGATGATTATACGCAGTTAAGCTGATTTCATACAGAGCTTTCACACAGAGGATAGGCATGTTGCACGTAGCTGGAACAGATGAACATATTTATAGCGCCAACGTTCATAATTTTGAAGAAAAGGTAATCAAGGCGTCGCACCAGAAACCAGTACTGGTCGATTTATGGGCTGAGTGGTGTTCACCCTGCAAGGTGATTGCACCGATTTTGCAGCAGTTTATTGCTGAGTACGAAGATGAGCTATTGCTGGCAAAGGTCGAGGTTGATGAAGGCGACGGTGAGAATATGAAACTGGCCGGACGCTATAAGGTCAGAGGTTTCCCCACTGTGATTTTGTTTATTGATGGTGAAGAAAAGGCGAGATTTAGTGGCGCTAAGCCGCTGTCATTTATTCGCCAGTTTATGGATGAAAATATTAATACCTGAAGTTATTTTTCAATTGGGGAATAACTTACATTTAGAATGCTATAAAAGGCTTCACCCTCAGGCAGCATTATTTTGAACTCATCATCGAGTGACTTGCCCAGCAAGACT